>CAZDJH010000155.1:2056-8467 GCA_964505645.1 uncultured archaeon
CTTTCAATCTTCTTATTAATTTGAATAATTTGGGAATTTAAATTTTCTAATTGTGTTTGATACTTTTTTTTTGCCAAAAATCCTATTTTGTTTTTGTTTTTGTTTTTAATATAATATAATATCTTTTTTGTAGAAATTATCTTTTTTTTTAAAGCATTTAATTCAGTCTCTATATCTTCTCGACTTCTCAAAATCTCGGTCTCTTCTACTAAAATTTTATTTTTTTCTTCCACTCCCACTTCTTCTACTGCTTTTTTAAATGCTTTATGTTTGGTATTTGAATTTCTCTTTACTTGGGAGTTGGATAAAAGCCAATTAAAAATATTTAAACTTATTGTTGGATGAGATTGATATTGAAATCCCCCTTTAGTATCATCCCTAAACATTTCATAGCTTCCTATGCAAACAACCTTCCCCTTTCCTAACTGTAATGCGCAAATTAGCGGTGAAGATGTTGGCTCAGATGTATTATTTGATAATATAATAGCTTTTTGATTATCATTCGTCGATAAAGAACAGCCCGCTCTATAGCAAATCTTATCCACATTTCTAATAATAGGATGATCTTGATTAAAATTAGATATTAAGGGTAAATTTTCCCATCCATTATTGAGTTTTTTATCTAATACTTGATCATTTTCGAATATTATACCAAATTGTTCACTTAATTCGCTTAAATTGCTTTTTCGCCCCCTATCACCACCCGCGTGAGAAATTAGCAAGAGCCCACCCCCATCTTCTTCTATCCAATTTTTTATTTCTAACCGTTCTTGCAATGAGATCTCGGAGAAATCGGGACAAGCAAAGACCAAGATATCATATGATTGTAGAGAGTTTTGGGTAATTAAGGGTTCAAAAAATTCTTTACAAATAAAATAGTTTGTGGTTAATAGATTTCTTAAAGCAGTATAGTTTTCTTTTATTCTTCCTCTTGGATTATGCGCGATATCAAACCCGATCAAATAGGACATCAAATAAATAGAATATTTAATGTATAAAAAAATTCTCTAAATAAAATTAAAACTAATAAAATCAACATTAATAAATCTCTGAAACATAAGATAATTAAAAATCGAAAATATCTCCTGTATAATAGGGTAATTCGTACTTATTTAGCTGAATTTTGCTTTGTGAAGCGATTTTAAATGCCTCATTGATCCCTTCTAACACTTGATCCATTAAAAAGGAAAAAACTTTAATACAATCGTCTATTAGATGGGGTTTTCTGTATGTTATACTTTTTGAGATTGCCGGAAGCAATTCAGGTATAAAGTCATTGCTAAGCATAACCCTTTCCGCATCAACCATCGCATTTTGGGTGAAAGAAAATGGAGAAGATACATCCAATTTAGAAAATATTATTTTAGATACCATAAGGGACGCTTTGATCTCCCTCATAATGAATTTTATTATATTAGTTTTTTCGGAAAATTTTTTGGAGGTAATTAGTTCAAGCAGTTTTTCAGCTGTTATTGTATCGGATTTATGCAATAGCTTTTTAACTCGCTCTGGTATTCGGCTTTTTGGGAACATGAACTTCAAGTTCTTTAAGTTTTTTTCGTGATAAAGGGTTCCTAATGCAGATAAAAACGAGGTAAAGTCCTTTTTAAACTCATTGTTAAATGAGGATAAGTGATAATTATTTGTTTTGAAAGCATCTATAATATTTTTGATTATTAAAAGTTTTAATTTTAACCTATGAAGGGCTAAATACAAACAAGTTCGGGATCTTGAGTAAGCACGCACATTTCCAGTTCTCATTCGATTATGATGAATTCTTGTGTGAGTAGGTAAAGGTTTAATTTTTGATATCGCATCGTTAATAAAAAAGATTATTATGTTCTTGTACAAGATGTTATCTTCATATCCTAACGCTTTAATTAACTTATCAGCTGAAGGTAGACTTTCAGATATCTTTGCAATTCCCTTATAGCTTGAATTCAATAAATATAAAGAAAGCAGTGCCTCCATTTCCAAAACTGTTCTGCAAGGAATAAAAACCGTGTTAAGATCATTCGAGGCCATGTGAGGTTTTGACAAATTTAACAACCGATTTAATATATATTTTTGTATTCTTAATAAAAGGGAATAATCAACTCAATTTATGAATTAGAGTCTTCATTTTCTATTTCTTCTTCTATTTCTTCGCCTTCTTCTAATTCTTCTTCTTTTCTCTTCAATTTGACAACTGTTATCTCATTTGGCACCTCTTCCTCTTTCGGGACGCCCATGTTAGCGATTCCTCTCTTTACAAATAATTCCTTTAATTCTGATAACATTTGACCTCTAATATTACCTCGAAGCCCCAGTGCGTCTTCTTTTTTCCTTGATGGGGGTGTAGATGGGGGAGGATGGAGGCCTTTCCTATCAGGTGGCCCTGAAGGCGTCTTGGAGGATGGGCCTGAAGGCGCCTTGGAGGATGGACCTGAAGGCGCCTTGGAGGATGGGCCTGAAGGCGCCTTGGAGGGTGGACCTGAAGGCGCCTTGGAGGGTGGACCTGAAGGTCTATCTTTCTTCAAAGTGGAGGGTGCTTCCTTGGGAGGACCTTTTAGGTCTTTTTCAGTGCTTTTACTGGGAGGTTCTCTTTTTGATATTTTCTTCTTCAGTAATTCCCCTAATTCTAAAGGTTTTGATATTTCCTCTGATAATTTCTCTTGCTTTAATTTTTCCCCTTTTTGGGTACTGGATTCAGTTAAGAATTCTTGAAAAGGGACACTATAAAGAGATTTCGAAACTTTTGCGGGTGAAATTCGAATGAGTAGATTTTTCATTTCGTTCAATTCTCCTACGATGTTATTCATGAATTTTAAGTTAATATTTAAAATTTTCTGAAGCTTTTCATTTATCTGTGGTATTTCCTTATCCATTTCCTCATTTGGTTCCTTAGCAAATATCTTCTTAATACTTGTAGCTATCTCTGGCTCATTAGAGTGAACATTAAATATACTAGTAGGTATTATTTCTACATTCCAAACTTTTTCTCGTTCCTCGAATACTTCTTTGACTTCGTCCTTTAAATACTCCAATTTAATTTGAAAATCGGGGTCATCTATTATGTCTGAATCCGCTTTATTAAGTAAAACCAAAATGTAGGGCTTCTCATCTAAATATTCAAATATGTTGAGCAAATCATTTATATATTTAGTCGCTTCCTCATATCTGACATCATCTTGGCTGTCGATTACAAAGATTAATAAATCAATTTTTATGAAATATCTTTCTGGGTCCTCCAGATATTCCTCAATATGCATTTTTTGACCCCCTAAATCCCAAAGAACAAGGTTTAGTTTGTCAGATCTAAATTCCTCAACATTAGCACCTTTTGTTGGCTCTAAATTTACCAGATCATAGTAGTTTCTATTATGAATTAATCTTTTTATTAAAGTTGTTTTTCCGGCGAAATCTAGTCCCGCTATGACCACTTTCATATGTGGTTTTTTGAGGTATGCTTTTCTCTTATTCCAAGCATTTGCAATTAAATTAGAAGCAATGTAAATGTTGTTTATTGTTTTTTCTTCAATTTCAAAATCTTCAGTTAACTCCTTTAATTCTCTGAGATCTAGATCGGAAACATTTCTTATTTGTATTAGATTTTTCTTATTAAGTTGCTTAACATCCTCTTCATGAATATCTTTTAATTTATCAATTCTTAAATCTAAAATCGCCTTAATGCTTTTGGGATAATAATCTAATTCCAAAAAGCGATCGCAAAAATATTTGATAATCTTCTGAGATTCTTCAGACATATATATTTAATATACTATATATTTTTAAATGTATTTAAATAGAAATGAAGAATATTTAAATGGGAGTGAATAAATACCAATAAATGTTTATTTAAAAGTTCCTAAAATTATAAGATCTTAGAACTATAACATGTTTTTAACTAATTTTCTAAATTCTTGAACTTTTATAGGTTTAGCAACATATTCATCCACGCCCGCCTCTAATATACGTTCCTTATCTCCCTTCATTGCAAAGCTTGTGACAGCAATTATAGGAACATTCTTAAATTTATCTATTTCTCTTAGTTCTTTAGCGATTTCTATTCCACTAACTTCGGGTAATTGAATATCTAAAATCATCAAGTCGGGGTCTCCCGATTTTATTAGTTCTAATCCCAGATCTCCTCTTGTTTCGGTAAAAACATTAATATCGGGAATTAATTTCAAAATAGCCTTGAATAATTTCATATTTTTAGCGTTATCTTCAATTACATAAACATTTTTATTCATGTATATATCCTCTTTATTCTGATGGTGAAGATAATATAAAATTATGATATAACTTATTCTATTTATAATTATGGTTTTATGAAATTTTTTATAATATCTATTTATATTAGAATTAAAATTATTTATTTTTAAAAGCTTAAAATATATTTGAATAGTATGGTATTAGGATTGGCAGTTTTTACATGGGACCAAAAAAAAGGATCAGTTTTAGAAGTAAAGTACCCTAATTCTTTAAATTTATCAACTGATTTGATTAATAAAATATATATGACTCATGCATACAGTGATGATTTAGAAGAGAAAGAACTAATCGAAATTAACTATCAAGATAAAAAAATTTTAAGTTATTGCGATAAGAAAAAAGTTGCTGAAGTGGGTTATGAAATTCTAATCCTTTTATTAGATCAAGCTGAAAAAGTTAATATACATCAAATAAAAAAAAAATTCATTGGATTGGGGCAAGACCTATTTGAGTTAGATAGTAGAGAGAGAAAAGATTACTTTTTAGAGGAAGTAGATAAGTTCTATCAAGAACCATCTGCCAGAAAGATCTTAATTTTAGGGCGAGCAGGAACAGGAAAAACTAGTATAAAACAGATCGTATTTGAAGGGAATGACCCAAAAGAATTGTTATTTAATCCTTTGGAACCTACTAGAGGAATCGCTCCATCGGTTCACTCTTGGTTGGATTTCCAATTAGGTTTATTTGACACATCGGGACAAGAACTTCAAGGATTATTAAATGAAAACAATCATGAAGAACAGACATTAGCATTTGAAAATGCCGATATAGTGTTATATATTTTCGATTATTCCTTATGGGTGAATAATAAAGAAGATATATTTGACGATATAGAAAAAATTAACTCAATCATCGAAAAATCTGTTGAAGCAACTGAATTGATTATTTTTTTACACAAAATAGACTTAATAGAGAAATCTTATCGTTTAGAAATCTTAAATAAGATAAAAAAGAAGATTAAAGAAAAGTTTGGATGTAGAATTTTCTTTACTAGTATTTACTCCAAATTAATATATCGACTCTATAATGCATTCTATGAAATTTTAAGTAGTTTATCTGAGGACGCGTATCAATTAAAGACAATAATAGATGGAGTAATTAGTGATTTAGAAAAGATTATGTGTTTTATCACCAATAAAAATGATGCGATTATTGTTCAAACTATGAGTTCGGATTTTAACACTTTACTTATTAATCACACACATACTATGATTGCTCAATTAACGCAATCTTTTGAAAATATGGCAAAAAATAATAATATAGAACATTTTATTATTTCTGGTTCGGATTCATTAAACCTAATAATGAATTATTTGAATCTCTCTGAGTTAAAATTAAAAAACCTCTTGATTATTTCAGAAAAACTTTCTGCGAATACATTGATCTTATTAGCTGGAAAAATCAGGGCAAGAGTAAATTCATATTTTATCCGTAAAACTTAATGAATAAGCAATTAATATGAGTAAGAAATTGGTGTTTGTAGGGCCTTCAGGATCAGGTAAAACAACATTACGGAAAGTTTTTTTTGAGGGCGAAAGTTCTTCAAAACTGTTAAGCTATGCACTGGAGCCAACCTTTGGTGAAGAATCGATGATATTTAACTTTTACGGGAAGAACATTGGTGTATTCGACCTAGCTGGGCAAGAAAATAAAAGATGGTTGGAAACGGAGGATAAGGTTATTTTCCAAAATGCGGGGGTAATTTTAATTATTATCGAAGTGACTACCAAGATTGAAATTTTGGTTTCTTTTGTTAAAAAAGTGTTGAAAGTTCGAGAAGATCTCTCACCCATTAGCTCAGTGTATTTATTCTCCCATAAAATAGACCTATTAACCCATCATGATGTATTAATAAAAAAAAGGGAGATTGGAAGAGAATTAAAAAATATTGATATTACAAAAATCTACTTTACAAGTATAAAAAGCCCTTATTTTACTCATACCTTATCCTATTTTATTGAAGTTATTAAAGACAATCAAAAAATTGGAGCACATAGTTTGATTTTGGTTGATATTGGTTTGGATTTTCAAAATGCTTTGGAAAGGTTAAAAGAATTCTCAAAAAAGAAAATTGTTGTTTGTGAGCGACTTGGGACACGATACAGAAAAATTCATTACAAAATGCAGAACGCTGAACAAAAAAATTGCAATCGC
>CAZDJH010000156.1:0-8463 GCA_964505645.1 uncultured archaeon
ATTGATTGAAGAAGTAGCAAATTATTGCAAACAAATCGAAAAAGAAAAAAAAAATAATAATAATTAATAACTTATAATAAAGAAATAAAAAAAATGACATATACCAATGAAGAAATAAGGGATCGATTCCAAAAGTATGGAACTGTGTATCTGAAAGAAGATATAAAGGAAAACATTGAGGATATCAAGGGGAATGAAACAAAAAAGGAGAGACTCGATGATTTTTTCAAAGCACTTAAAAAATACGATGAATTCTCAAAGCAACTTAAAAAAACAAAGTTAAATCCCAATTTGACCGTTCTTTTATACGGCCCTCCTGGGACAGGAAAAACTTCATTAACAAGGGCTTTTGCTAGAAAATATGAAATCCCTATGTGCGTGGTTGAATCTGACCGACTTGTGTCACCTCTATTAGGGGATACAATAAAAAATATACGAAATGTTGTCGAATTAGCCGCGGAGATCGCAAGAGAAAATAAAGCATTTGTATTGTTCTTTGATGAGATCGATGCCGTGGGTTCGGAGCGATCAAATATTCATGAAGTTGGAGAGATCAAAAGGGCAGTTATTTCGTTTTTACAGGTGATTGATAAGGTCAATTATGAAGGTATACCACTTGCGATTTTTGGCGCAACTAACCACCAACATCAACTTGATTCTGCAATCTGGCGCCGTTTTACATTTCATTTAAAGTTTGATTTTCCTAATTATGAGTTAAGAAAAGAAATAATTGAATCCTTTATAGACAAGATTGAAAATGCTAATGTGGGCGTTGATGATACGATCTATAAGAGATTAAATCATGAAAATAGTGTTATAAAAGAAATTCATAAAACCTTAGAGTCTAAATTAGGAAGGAGTATTTCTGAATTTGAAGATAATCTTCTATGGGATGAGGTGGCAAAGAAATCGAATCTTAATGGGATTCTAGAATTAACCGCAGGTTATTCGGGGTCCGATATTGAAAGAGGTACGAGGGTGGCATTATTTAAAATTATCCGGACTGGAATTCTCACATATGATATTTTTTATAGTTCCCTCAAATTAGTTGGTGGAACCGCCGTTCATGTTAACAGACAAGATGTATTAAGCAGTCAGAGGAGGGCTAATCGGAAAAAAAGCAAAACTCAAACAAATAAACCATCTTCAACCGGTCCACCAGAAATTTAATTGAAATTTAAGATGTGATATCATGGAAAATATTCAAGCATTTAATGTAGAGAAAATAAAATCTTTTTTTAGTTCTACGGATGAACTGCAAGGAAAAATAAATAACATTAATTTAAAGAAAAAGGGTCTTAATGATCAACTTAATACTCTTAAGAAGAAAAATGCTAATGATAAATTAATTTATCAACTCACAGATATATTAGACAATATTGATAATATTGAGAAGAAATTACACGATATCACAAAGCAAAATTTAGAACAGCTATTATGGTTTAAGGAGGTCCTTACACGAAATTACAATCAAATTTTTTTTGATCAATTGGAGCAACTAAAAATAGATAAAAATAGTATAAGACAAATTGGATTATCAGTTATAGAAAAACGGGAAACGGCTAAGATAATAAAGACACCTTCTATTATTAAATCTATCCCTATAGATCAATGGACTGACTTATTAGATTATCTAAGAAATAACTCTTTATTCGCCTCAATAGTAAATAAATCAGAGCATTTTTATCAAGATGTTTTGGATAAAAGGCTAAAAATTGAGATTTCAAAAATTCCGGAAAATGTAGATGGGGTTTTAATTGAAGATTTCAAACGTGCCTTCTTAGAAGTCCCCAGCTTAAACTTTAATCGCTTTATGAGGGACATAAAGACTAAACTAACTGAGAAGGAATTAGAAAACAGAAAAAAACTGATAGAAGAAACCAAAGAGAAAGAGAAGTTAGAAGAACTAAAAAAGAAGCAAGAAGAACAGAAAAAGACCTATGATGAATATCTAAGGTATTCTGAGAAAGAATTTGAGAGGCGTAGGAGGAAACGCCAGAGGAAAAGCTTATCTGAAATTGCTGAAAAACCTAAAGAAAAATCATCAATTGATGATGAAAAGAAGAAAAAGATAGAAAAATTCAAATCTAAGTTTGATAACACTTTTGAGCGAAAATATCTTAAAACTAAGGATGATGAAACAGACCCTATTGATTTAGTACGCCAGAGAAAGAAGAAGAGGGAAGAAGAATACCAAGAATTTAAACAAAAGATTAAAAAATCAAAAAATTCTTCAGGTGATAAATAATTACGACTAATCTATCTCACATTTCCATTGATGAAAAAGAAATTCCATTAAAGCATAAATTTAATTTTATTTTAGGAGATTTCGAACTTAAAGATATTGCAAAGTTCCAAAAGGATACTGTTTTAAAAAGCTTAGAGAAATTTTCGCTAATTAATATTACAACCTTTTTGAAGATTATAGGAAATATACAAGAATCTTATACTGATTTGAATGACGTGAACCGTTTGGTTAAGTTCATAGAAAAGTTTCGAAATAAATCGGAATTAAATATTCAGATCTTAAGTCGCTATACAAATCTATTAGATAAATTAATGTCGGCAATAGATTTTGTTCTTCTTAATCGAAAGAAAGATCTATTAAGGGAAGAATTGGACTTATCAAAAATTAAACATAAATCAAGTGAATTATCTGCTAAAACAAATCGTCTTAATAAATTAAACGAAGAAATATCCAAAAATAAAAAAGAAATGGCCTTCTTGGAAGAAGATTTCTCAAAAATACAGGGTCAACGGAGTCAAATTTTATCAGAAATAAATAAATACAAGAATAAAATTGATAAGCTTAATAAATTAAAAAAGTCTAAGTTTGATAAAATTAACCAAATTACTCGAAGTATGGAATCCAGATCTGCTGGTGAGAAAGGTAAGCTGGATCTGGGTTTGGATTTATCAAACGCTGAGATGTTTAAAAAGTTACGGCAGGAAGCAAAGGAGATACATTATGAAACTAAGAAAATGAAGGAGAAATTAAGAGAAACTCGATTAAAACTTGAAGATTTTGATCCGAAATATAAAACCTTAAAAAAGGATTATAACTCATTAAAAAAAACAATAAATCAGCAAGAAACCCAAATAAAGGAAATTCAAAACGACATTAATATGTTAATGGAAGAAAGCAATGATGGAAGGGTGAAAAAAATTGATTTTACTAAACTCCCCAATATAAGAAACCAAGAAGTTATTAAGACTGAAATTGAACAGATACAAAATAGGATAAAAAGATTAAAAAAATCCAGTGGTTTAATTAATGAACATGGGACCGTTCAAGATAAAATTAGTTTTATTAGAAAAGAATTAGATAAACTACTAAAAGAAATAAAAGGAAATGAAAAAATTCTACGGATAAATCCAAAAAAGGAAACATATATCTCTGCTGTTGAATCTTTCCGGAAAGTCGAATTAATAATAAAGACGTTGGAGGATTTAATGAATAAGTTTCTAAAAGAAATAGATTTAAATGTAAATTTGCAATTTTCAATAGGAGATAAATCAACTCAGTTTTTCCTATACTCGGCTTTCACCCGCCACAATAAAGAAGCATTAGAATTTGCTGACCTTACTACACCTGAAAAAGTTTTTTGTATGATTGTACTTTATCTTTCACTAAATATTGTTTTAAATAAGGAGAGAATCGTGTTTTCTAATTTATTTCTCCACCAAAATTTTAATAAGAGAGGCTCCATATTTCGAACCTTTAGGAAAATTATTCCCGTTATCAAGGATACTTCCTCCCTTAAAGATTATTCTTTTATCATAATAATCTCAAAATTACCTATAGAAAATTCAATTTCCCCCGGTGAACAAGTAAAAATAATTAATTATAAGGATTTAGATTAAAAATGGAAAATAAACTGTTTGAAGAGAATGTAAAAAAGATCACAAGATTGATTCTTATCAATAAGAGAAAGATGATTAGAGAAGAAGATTTGATTAATTTATGTGATGAATCCCTTGACTTTAACCGAGTTATCGATCAGATCTATGAAAATCTAAAACGAGTAGGATTAGAACTGATTATATCAAATTATCTCGATGAAAAATACTACATATTGACATCTGAGGGAAAAGAAGATAAAATATCTCCGAGCCAATACGGTGCTCTTGCTTTAATTGGAGCACTGAGCAAGGAAGTTGATGAGGATCTAAAATTAAGTGATGTTAAGGAGATTTTTTCTAAAGTATGGGATAGTGACATTAAATTTTTACTTGACCATGATTATATACGAAAAGTCTCTATAAATGATTTAGAATTGATAAAAATGGCCCCTCTTGGGAAAGCCCTTCTAAAAAATATATTTCAAGATTTAAAACTAAAGAATCTCCTTGATGTACTTCGCTCTTAAAAAATAATAAAGAGAAAGAGAAAGAGAAAGAGAAAGAGAAACCTTATGTTTCTTGGGAAAAATTTTCATCGTATTAATCCCTTTATTTTTTATGCTTTTTTTAATCCCTCTAGATGTTTTGCTAAAACATCTAAAAATCTTTTTATTTTTTCTTCCTTGAAAATCGAGTCAGTTCATGAAGATTGTACATCAGATTTTAGCAATGCACAATTGATCCAAAGTCTAAAATTTTATTTTTTTAATATATATCAAGATTTATGAATAAAAAAAAGGGAAGTGGATTCGTTCTGATAGTACTGCTTGACCATCTCTACTTCTCGATCCCTATTGTTTAGTTTCTATTCTTGATACAATATTACTACACAAGATGTTAATAAGTTTATAAAACTTTTTCATTTTTTTCCATTAAAAAGTTTTACCTCTCGGTTTGCGACCTTCTTACTGGTTGGACCCTAAATCTATCTTAAATTGTTCGTATATTTTTTTAACTCTACGAGCTGAGGGCCCTTCTCCGCGAACTGAATCCTCAGTTACAACGATCTTTCCATTAAGAATTGAAATTAAATTCTGATCTTCTTTATATTGTACATGTCCTTTAGAAAATATGGTAGCGATTCTATCAGCAAGTGCTTGCATGGGAAATGGTTCTTCCTCCATTATAACATATCGATAATAGCTATGATTGATTAAAACTTGTGGAAAACTTTGATTCTTTTCGTTCTTGACGTCGGCGAGAATTAGATCTAAACTTTTACTTACGCCCTTTAAAGTACCAACGAAAAACTTTTTTTCATCTATATAGACCTTTACAATCTGATCTAATAGTTTCTGTATTTGAGTGTTATACTCTCTCTCGATTGACATATTAAATTCTCATTTGGTTTTTATTTAATTTAAGTTTTGACTCATTTCAACCATTATTATAATAACCTCATAGAATCCATTAATTGATTCAGGTTTTTACCCGTTTTTGCACTAGTCGTAATTATTTTAAGGTTGGGATTGATTTCTTTAGCATCGCTTATCATTTTCTCTAGGTCAATGTCCATTATATCTAGTAAATCAATTTTATTTATCACAGCAATATCAGACATCTTAAAAAGCAAGGGGTGCTTCCTCACAACCCATTCTCCCTCTGTAATCGACACAACAACGATCCTTGTTTCAACTCCCAAGATGAAATCACTAGGACAAATTAGATTTCCCACATTTTCAATAAATACTACTTTATATTCATTAATATCTATGTTGTTAATTACTTGAGAGATATGATACGAATTGAGCGCACACTCTCTTGCGGTGTTTATCTGTATTGCCTTTGCCCCGCTCTTTTCTATCCTATCAGCATCAATTCTCGTCGCTACATCGCCGTTTATTACCAGCGTTTTTTTCTTGGGGGAAATTATCCTCACTATCTCTTCTAATAGGCTTGTCTTCCCTGCCCCAATGGCTCCCACGATATCGAAAGATCGAATACCTTGCTCTGCAAACATTCTCTTATTTTGCAGCGCTAATCGGTCGTTATTTCTGATTAAATCCTCATTTAATTCGATTATTTTTCCAATATCCTCATTTTGCGGCATTCTAAACGATCTATGTGTTTTAATAATGGTTTTTTAAATTGATTGAATATTCAACTATAAGTTATTATCGTACATATTTTTTTTGGTTTGGACTCTATAAAAAAAATTCAACATAACTATCAAAATATTCCTAAGTTTATGATAGTGTTAAACAAATGTATTTGAGATTTTCTTTTAAAGAAAATTGTATACTTTAATAAATACCTGTTCTCAATCTCATTAACCAAGTTAGTAATTTGCCATTCTTAATCTTGTTTTATACTTAAATATGATAAAAGAACCCAGAACACCGCCCAAATCCGGAATTCCTTCTAATAAGTATAATAAAAACAGAGACGGATTAAATAAACCCGATAGTAAGGCAGGAAGAAGTTGGAGAAGTATTAATAAGGCTAAAATTGTTTTCCCCTTCATTCTTATCGGGATAAAAAATAAAAGAAAAGTCATTTCTTGATTTAACGAAGAAAAGATCAAGAACGATATTACACCGATTAACCCACCGTATGCTAAACCAATGTATACCTTTCTAACATTTTCAATACTATAAATAAATTGCGCCGGAATTAAAAGGAGAAAAAAGAATATGCCTGACATAAAAGTTGAGAAAAGATACAATCCTAAAAGAAATCTATATCCAAATCGGAGCTCTATTATTTTAATGATATTGTAAAACAATAAAATGATAATAAATAAGAAAAATAAACCAAAATAACTACTGGAATAGTCAATAAAGGGCGCAGTAAAAAAGGTCCAAATATATAGCGAAAAAAAGCTGTCATAGCTTAAACATGTGAGTCTAGGGATAATTAAGGCTACAATAGACATTACAAAGATTCCCATAATTAAGTAGGTCGCAATTGAAAAGGAAGAAAACCCACTTCCTCCCATACTTTGGTTGTAAATCCTCCTGGATCTCCTCTGCTGCTTTTTTTGCCGGCGCAATATTTTATCGATATTTTGAGAGCCGCTGGATTTGATCGGCTCATACTCTTTTTCTCTGGACTTTTTTGGGCTAGAAGATGGAGAGGTCTTTGGAATATGTTTTTTTTCAAAGGAACAAGCATGATTTTCGGGAAGCCTATGAACCTTACAGAAGGTCCCCCCACAATATTTACATTTAAAAGGTAAATACCCTATTTCCTTGCCGCAAAATTCACAATAAACCACAGTTTCTTACCTCGATAAAATATTTTTGTAGAACTGGAAAGTTCCAATTAAATAAAAGATTTCATCCTTCATATTTCTTTTTATGTATAAAAAGGAATTGAATTATCGCGATTTGATGGAAGTTAAAATTATAGAAAAAATAGTACGGAATTATTTAATTTAATAATAAAGATCGGGCATTACGTAAATAAAGACATAATTAACGATAAGAAGAACGAGCATACACCCTATAAGGGAAAAGTATACAGATTTTCTCCATTGGAATATGGCCTTCCCGTCTAAGATCCCAAGAGGGATTAAATTAAACGCGCCCAACATGAAATTTATCGAAGCAGAAATCCCTATAAAATAGTTAACGGGGAATAATGGTATAAAGAATGATACGACTAGTAAAATGGTTCCGTATACTAAATTGATAAATGGTCCAGCGGCCTTACAGAGACCAGTCCTTCTATCGATGGTATCTAAACCAAGTACAACGACGGCTCCGGGGAGGGCTAGCGCGGGAAGTGCTGGTGCCCCCGTTGCTAATGAAATGAGTCCCATAAGCAGCCCGATTACGGTAATTATTATACCATATTTCAAAAGTCTGAACTTGCTTTGAAGTCCGAAATGAATTGCTACCTGTCGATGACCCAACTCATGAAAGAGAAATGCCGTAGTATAGATTCCCGCGACCATGAAAATTATCCATCCGTACCCAAACATATTTAATATTTCTTGTGTTTGGGGATCATAAAAACCTAATAATCCAATTGTATAAATTAATATACCTCCGACGAGGAAATGTAATGCTTCTGACTTATGAGCAAAGAGGATTCCATTGAACTCGATTCCTGAATTCGGGTCAAACGCGTTTTCGGGAATCCTACTTTCTCGCCGATACCATGTGAATTCTTGTGGAACATCTTCTTCTTGTGAACTTGGGGGCTCTTGAGATCGAGTTTGAGAAAAATTGCCTTGAGTGGGATAAGTCTGTTCCCCTGAAAATTGTTGGTCGTTTCTTGAGAGAAGCCCTAATTCCTCTTGCTTCAGTTTACACTCGTGATCGATTGGATCTTTATGAAACCGGCAATAATAATTCTGACAATCTTCACAATAATATAATTCGTCCGTTTCACTCCCACAATGAAAGCATCTGTTCATTATTTTATCCTTGGAAAAGTTATTCTATATAATAGTAGGGTTATACTTTAGTAATAAGAGTTTCGGTAAAAAAATTTATTGGATTTTATTCTTAAGTTTTTAGTATTCTTAAATTATATGGTATTTCCAGCTTCGTTAAAAGTTTAACTGACTGCGAAAGAAGTCCCCTACATTTATGTAGGGGATGAATTTCGCAA
>CAZDJH010000157.1:0-8457 GCA_964505645.1 uncultured archaeon
TCGCTTTTATATCCCGTGAATAATTCAAATCTATCTACATCATCAAACTTTGACTCAATTTCCAATAATAATCTCGTTCCAATCCCTTTATTTTGGTAGGAAGGGCGCACTATCAACCGACCAATATAACATGTCTTCTTATCTTGGTATGCCCTGACAGAACCGATGATCGTCACTCCGTTTAACGCAATTAAAAAGGTTTTTGTGTTGATCTCCTCTTTAATTTCTTCAAGCGTCTGGATCAACGGAGGGATTTTAAAATTATTATAAATTTTTGCTTCACTTTGATAGGAAAGTTTCTGTAAGGAAAGGATCTCATTTAATTGATGCTCGCTGGCCTCACTTATTTGGAGAGGGAGGTTTATTGCATCGACTGGCTTTCTTCCAATGAATCCTCCTTCTTTATTATAAACCGCATCAAGATTCTCTGGACATTTTATAGGAATTTTTTTCTTTAAACCATTTCGTTTTTTGACCATGTTCAAATAACTCTATTATTTTATTATGCTTTCCTCTCAGATCCCTTGTAAATGAACATTTGGGTAACCACACTTCATTATCAAGGAAATAATCCTCTTAATTCAATGGCTTTTGCCAAACGGGATACGGCGAGTATATAAGCCGAGGTTCGAAGGGAGATCTCTCTCTCCTCGGCCATCTCTGCTACCTGGTGATAGGCATTTAATAAAATTTTCTTCATTTCGCTATAAATCCGTTCGAGGTCCCAGAAATAGGCGTTGATATCTTGCACATACTCGAAATACGAGACGCATACCCCTCCCGAGTTAGCCAATATATCGGGAATGACGGTAATATCTTTTTCTGTTAGTATTTTATCTCCTTTAGAGGTAGTGGGGCTGTTTGCACCTTCTAATACAATTTTACAGTCTATTTCATCTGCATTGGAGCTATTAATTTGATTTTCGGTCGCAGCGGGTACTACAATGTCGCAAGGGGTTGAAAAAAGCTCATCATTTGTGATCTCCTCTGACCCATTTGCGTTAAAGGCTTTAAGTAGATTTCCTTGTTGGCTCCACCTCAATAGGGCATCAATATTTAATCCTTTTGGGGAATATACACCTCCAGTTGTTTCCATCACCCCTAAAACTTTAACCCCCTTATCGTATAACTTTTTTGCGATTACGCTTCCCACTTTACCAAACCCTTGGACAACCGCACTCATAGAACCTAATTCATACCCATTTTCCTCGCAAAACCCACGCAATACGTAGAACATTCCCGTCCCCGTTGCCCCCGATCGCCCCGCCGAACCTCCGACCTCAATAGGTTTCCCCGTTACAACCCCTGGAATGGTTCGGCCCCTTTGCATCGAATAGGTGTCCATTAACCATGCCATTGTTTGGGCGTTTGTCCCCATATCGGGCGCAGGGATATCGATATCGGGTCCAATGACGTTGATAATTTCTGCAGTATAGCGTCTGGTCAATCGTTCCAATTCCTTTTTGGATAACTGCTTGGTGTCCACGCAAACCCCTCCCTTCGACCCTCCCAAGGGGAGGTCCAGCAAACTCGTCTTAAATGTCATTAAAAAAGCAAGCGCCTTCACTTCATCAAGGGTCACCTCCGGGGAATATCGTATTCCTCCTTTCGCCGGCCCCCGAATGGTGGAATGATGCACTCGATATCCCTCAAAGATCTCAAGGGAGCCATCTTCTCTTCTAATGGGAATCGAGACAATCAGGGCTCGCTCAACCCTTCCCAAAAAATTCACGGTATTTTGGTTCAAACCCATTTCCTCGGCGGCGATATAGAGCTTTTTCTTCGCGCTTTTAAACGGGTTAATTTTCAAATCAGTCACGTTTTACTCAATCTTTTATAGTTTATTATTCTATAACCTTTTTTAAGTTAAAATGAATTTGTTTCCATTTATCTTTTGCGATTTTGATAAAGGGGGGAATTGAAATATGACAAAACAAAAAGAAAAAGAAAAGGGAAATTACTAAATGTTTGATGTTTCCTCGAGAGATTTTTTGTTTGCAATCTTTAAATCTGTGAAGTCGGGAATATCAATCAATTCATAATCGCGTTTACCGAGAAAATCTTGGACCCGCTTGTTTGTCTTATCAAATGTCAATTCATAGAGTATAAGAGGGATGGCGACCAAACCCCCGATTAAAAACGGTAAAAAGATCAATATTATGGGGATTAACACAGTTGGATTCATTTCTGTAAATCCCCGTGTCTCTTGATTCAATACGAAATATACTCTATTGATGTAGACGAGTATTGTGGTAAATCCAACGAAATATTCGAGAAAATCTCGAAAGATTCGATTCACAGCTTCAATATCGGGATTCATTCGTTTATCTTTGAATTTTCTGTATGCGATTACGCCGGAATCCTCTAAAAACCAGATCGGAAAAAAAATCACCATGATTAACGAGGAGAAAAAGAATGTACCCAGGAAAAGTGCTTCTGCATTGAACAACGCAGCCAGCTCGGGCTGGCTGTATACTTGATCATAGTTTGCTCTAAAAGCTCCCGCTAATTGGGGGATAAAAAATCCTGTGAATGCGAAGGCCATAAAACTGAGCTTTAATATCCTCAGTAGCATCCTCCCAGCGGGGATTTCCTTACTTTCTTTAAGGTAAATTCCATACTCCGGCTTAGTGCGAAATGAATAAAAGAGTTTATGAAATTTAGCATAAAAAAGCGTTGTATAAGGGGCAACGGTCTTTAACAGTAGGAAGCAGATGACGGGAGATATGTACAACAAACAGATATCGCTCCACATAGGTCCCGGAAGTAATTTCACGAAATGGGTTATAAATTCTTCGGGAATCCCCAAACCAAAAAACATGTCGGCGGGCACCATAGCCATTATATAGATTGACCCGTATAAAATCAAGGTGAGGAGGAAACATATATACACGGGAATGAACTTCTTCCTTTTGAGAGCCGAAAAAATTTTTGACATTTATATTCAAACCGTTTAATTGTATGAAGTGGTAATCGTTATACCTTTCTAAATTATAAGGAAATCTACCTATTTATATTTGCTATAAATTCAACGGCAATCTCTTTCCTTCCTTATAAATGGCATCTTTCAGGTTCCCCTCAAACAACTCAAGTTCCTCGACCAACCAATCCAATAATCGCAACTTACTATTGCTAATCTCGATTTCTGTTTCGAATAATTCCATTTTATTTTATTCTCTTACCATAAATATATTCGAATAAAGATCCGAGAATTACATACTTAAAATAGAGTAATATCTGGGTCATAAAGGATAAAAAATTTGAATTTGAAGCTCTTATAATCTTTAAAATCTTCTTTTTTCTAAAATTTATTTTATCGTGTTATTTCCCATTAATTATTTCTCGATAGGTATTTAGAAAAGTTAAAATCAGATCATCCACTTTCCCTTTTAAGGATACAATATAAACAAACCGCTATGTCAAATAAGAAAAGAATTCCCGAACCCGAGCCGGGTCTCAACTTTATTGATGTTCACTGCCATTTACCCTTCCCGCGCCCCAAAAAGAATGATAGGTTGCCATCGAATGACCAACAATACATAGATTTCTTCGAGAAAGGGGGCGTGTATTTGATAACCTCCTCGATCGATTTAAATACGCTTAAAATGACGCTGGATTTTAAGGAAAACAATCCTGAGAATTTTGGATTTACCTGTGGGTGGGCCCCCCAAACAGTGACCTATACACCGAAACCGCAATATGAGAAGGATTGGAAGGAATGGGTTGAATACGTGCAAGAAAATAGGGATAATTATTTGGCAATCGGGGAAATTGGATTGGACTTCCACCACGCCAAGACATTGAAAAAGCGAAATAGGCAAATTTCGGAACTGAGAAAGATCTTCGAGCTCACCAAAGAGTACGATAAACCGTATATACTTCATGTAAGAAACGCGGCCAAGCATGAGTTTGATAGAGATCATCCCAGGCACCGGTTCAACAACGAAGATGGAGCAACCAATGCCATCCTCGAAATTATGGAGGGTTTTTCCATAGATCCCAATCATGTAATGTTTCACTGCTTTTCAGGCCCCGAACCTTATGGAAGGAGCTTGCCCCATAAGGGTTTTACGTTATCGGTTCCCAGTTCTGCCTATGGCTTTTCACGATGGCGGGAAAATACCAAGAATTCGCCATTGGACTCGTTGGTCACAGAAACCGATAGCTACTATCAGCACCCCTACATGCGTGGACCCGTTAATGTTCCGGCAAATGTATGTTATTCCATTGCGGCGATTGCCTATACCCATCAAGTCCCTCAAGAGCTTGTGAGTACGCAGACCATAAAAAACTCAATTGATTTTTTTGATTTGGATATAAATATCCCAACTTAAATGGGATATTTCTTAACAAGAATCATCAAGATTCAAAGAAAAAAGAAAAAAATCCTCACTGACAAAGTCAGCCATCTATTAATAAGCTTTTTTTATACAGGAAAATAGGGGCAGATCAAAATAATAATTGAGATAAGAAACGTTTAAGTTTTCGAGATTTACATTATGAACCTTGTAGGATGCGTATTAAATAAAAAAAAGATAAAAAAAGAAATAAAAGAAATGTTGGTGGAAATTTTTATGGGATATAGGTTTTATTCGTCCACTCTTGCGTGAAGCTCAGGTCTACATCCGCCGTGAGCTGTGCGTAGCGTCCTTCAAACGAGATTTCAAATACTAAGGTGGCATTGCAGACTACTAATTTTGCTACGTACCCAGGTAAGATACTCATCGTAAAATTCTCACTAGTCGTTGTTGTGAAGTGCATAAAATTATATTCGTAGTCTGCAGAACCTCCAATCCGCGTATTATCTGGTATCAAGATGTCAGTGCCGTTGGTACAATCCCGAACTAAGATGTCGACATCTAAGCGGACATCTAAAATGGAATAGACCCCTTGGTTGTCCACACTAAATTGTAGGGACATGTTGACCTTATCGTCGCTGATATCTAACGGATTAGAACCGGGATCATATGAATATGAAAAACCATCTCCAATAATATTAAATCGAATAAATAGAGCACTCACAGGAACGCTGATGATATAACCGATCAAGGCTATGTTTACCAGAACACCCAAGATTCTTATAAATGTACTCGCATGAAACTTACGATCCTTAATCTTGAGATCGTATTCTTTTTGTCGATATAATTCGATGGTCTTGACTATATGCCGAAAGACTTGCATACCCGCCCCGATCATTAGTAAATAAGCAATCATTTGCAATCCTATACGTGCTGAAACATAATAATCTAGTAATTCTCCATCTAATCCGTAATAGCCAAATCCGTCACCTAAGGAGAAACCACCAAAAAGGTAAAAGAGGAAAACAGCAGAATAAATTGAATCAATGATGCTTGTATATCCGTGCGCTACGGTGTCTTTCTCGAATGTGTGATTGAGAATCGTCACTATTGTTCCTATGATTCCCAATATTAAAATGCCCAAGATCGTGGTATAGCTCACTTGTATAACCGTGTATTCATTAAGAAGGTAAATAACGATGAGAGGGCCGACCAAGTAGAATAGGGCTTTTAAAATCCCATAGAATATCATTGCTCCAAGTCGAATTTTCATTTGTATCAAATCTTATAAATTTTTTTTAAGATATGTAAAAACAATTGTTATTAACATATGTAAAATCAGATACCTATAAAAACATTATATAAATTTCAGACTGAAACTTATAAAACTCTACCTCTCAATAATTTTACTTTTGAAAACAATTATAAAGCCTTCGTGAATGTAAAAAAAAGAGAAGAATAGAGACAGCCTTTTATCAATGTATTTAAAGATTCCAAATACCAAGAATGACTCCAATTATCATTAATCCGATAATATGATACCTGTTATCAATCAAAAATACTTCCCTTTTCCCTATTTCCCTTTTCTAGTGGGAAAAACATTATTATCTCAACGGCGTTTAGCTTAGACACCTTTTATTTCATCCAGTATTACTGGGTATTCGACCTTATTCTTTTAATTGTGACCATTTATCTCATTGACCGAATTTTTTTACAAAATGAACCGCATATCGAAAAGGAGCACAAGAAATTATATTTAGACCTAATAAGCGATGATATAGTGATTAAAGATCGAAAGATGTTTTATTTTAATAGTATTTATATCGTAATCACGATAATTTTATTTGTTATTATTCCCGAACTCTATCTTACGGCGATTTTTTCTGCATTTTTACTCGTCATCATAAATAGGAAATTTACGGAGAAAAAGGCAGTTCAGTTTTTCAGGGAGGTGGAATGGGAGATTATATTCTTCTTTATATCGCTTTATCTCATCATTGGGTGCTTATTAGAAGCGGGGTTTAAAAATCTTATTGAACTAATTCCATTTAATAGAGTGAAGCGTGAATTGTCCGAGCGTGATATTACTTGCGATTGCGGTCATCGGATGGACAGAGACTTAAATTCCGCTGTGAATATTATGGTGAAGTTTATAACTTCCGATGATCTATCGCATCAACCCTCTTTGAAGGAGGAATCCTTTCTACGCAAGTGGAACGGGTTTTCTACGATACACAGCCCTAAGATATGCCCACCGGCCAACGCTTAGCGGACTCGTAGGAATCCCCGTCCTTTAGGGCGGGGAGACTTCAATTCCTATAATAGTTTTACTTTTTGTGAGTATCATATCCGGCTTTGTAGCCAATAACCCCGTAGCAGTAGTGCTTCTCCCCATAATTGAGGTTCTTAGTTCTTCTGTAAATGCCACAATTCCTTTGTACTTTGCCTTCCTATTTGGACTCACCCTCGGAGGTAACATGATTCCCCAAGCAAGTTCCGTGAATATGATGACATTATCCATCGCAAAAGAAGCAAAGGTGGAAAATCTTAATTATAGGCGCTCATTAAAAGTGGGTATGGCCTTTACCTTCATTCACATCTTATTATCTCTGGGCTATACCCTACTTCTTGACTTATTTTTTTGTTTTAGTTGATGGACTACTTTTTTGAAAAAATTAAATGCTTCTAATTATTACTATTAGATTAAAGAAATATTATCGACGACAGATTTATATACTCATCTCTCTTATAATGCATTATGTGATTGATAGGATAATAAATCTTGATTAGAAACGGATCAATTGCCAAAACATATCCGTTTTTTCTCACAATACTCCTATTAGGAGGTTTTATATCATTGGTTTCCCTTCAAAATGAAATTAAAAATATATAATTTTTTTTTATTATTAAAGACTCCTTCTAATAAGGTAAAAAAAGCATTCACGGCAATTTCGCTAAGTAGGGATAGACTATAGTCTTTTGCCATAATTATTTTAGATTGTATATATCCGGATGTCACTTGCTTTCGCAAGATACTACGAAATCTAACCATGCATCGAGAAAGCGGAGTGAATGGAACAAATGGATGTCAAATTATTTATGCAAAAGACTATACATCATAAAATTACTACCCTCATCCCTTTTAAATACGATTAAACCCCATATTTATAAAAGATTCGATGAGAAATTAAAATTAGGAAAAGTTAGGTTCACAATGGAACTTATGCAATTGTGCTGGGATGAGACAAATCAAGGGAGTCTCCTGTTCAAGTTTGGGTTAAATGAAGATGAAAAGTACGAGATTAATCAAGAGACAATTAAGAGTATGAATTTGAAGTTTGAACTGGCCAAAACAAATGAACGCATACCCCATATGATCCAAGAGCCCTTTTTGATTTCCATAAAAAAGTTCAGTTTCGCGCCCAACATTATAGTTTTCTCTGTGGAATTGGACACTCTTTATGGATTGGATGATGTACAAATAAATATAATCAGGTTAACCCTTTTCTATAATTCTGGTATAAAAGAAGAAATATTTATAAATCGAACTTTTAAATTATCCGAAATATCTTATGATGATGGGCAATTTTATGAAATAACCGAAGAAGAAGTAATTTATGAGGAAAAAACCAGTACCCGGGTCTCTAAAAAAATCAGGAGAACAACAGTTTCTAAAGGGTTTACGCCTACATCCAAAACGCAAAAATCAGAGACTCAACTACCAAATAGAAGCGTAATGCTAACACGAGCGCAACAATCCAGGTCGAGTGACCAAACTCGGAAACCAAGGATTTCTATATCTAAATCTGAATATGAGCGCTGGTTGGAACTAAAAGGGGATAAAACTTGGGATACCACGCTATATACGATTAGGGAACAGTTCAAAAAATTAAAAGTGTTGGAAAAGGAACTTAAAAAAGCGAATAATGCTCTGCGAAAGATTGCGGTTAATAAGTCCTCTATGTCCTCCACTCCTGTATATTTAAGTCCGCCCCCAAATAGTGAACGAACCAACCCCCAACTATCTCCCCCCCCTCAGAAATCAAGACCTCCAAAGGTTAATAAAAGACATTCTTTAGAAAATTCTAACGCCCAAAAGGTTTTAAGAGAGAAAAAGAATGCACGCATCATGCAAGGTCAAATCGAGGTAATGAGAGAA
>CAZDJH010000158.1:0-8443 GCA_964505645.1 uncultured archaeon
AACGGCAACATGAGTATCGAGATCATCAATGCGATATACGTTAATCGTAAAATGACTGCAGATTTTGCAAACCACTGAACCCGGCGCTCTAAAAATAAACCCGGATTAGTATGATCTGAAGAGTAGATCAGATCATACCCCCGGTCTTGAAACGCAAGATCCTCTTCATCATCTTCTTCGTCCTCTCCATCCTTTTCTTTATATTTATCCTCTGGTTCTTCTTTATCCGTCATAATTTTTACTCGTTTAGCAAGTCTGTGCTATTTAATAAAATAATTAACAATTATTATATAAATAAATCTATGGTTTTATAAATCTTTTATCCAATCTCATTTGTGAATGTCTCCAAATGTCCAGATTTTTTGCAACGGTTATCATAATTCTAAAATTTTACCAATATTAAAAAAAGAAATTAAAAATAAATAGGGCGGTGGGGGGTTTCCCAAAAAAGTTCATTTAGTGCTTATGGAGCTTTGTATGTCCTCCGGCGATGGTATAGTAAACCCGATCATGGGTTAGGTTCTTTATCTTTACCTTTTCTCCATCTGGCATAAAATAGACTTCACCCTTATTAAGAATAAGCTGTTCATTTTTACTTATGATCTTAATTTTACCATTATTACAATATAAAATTTCCTCGTGGTGTCTTGGCGGGCCAATTTTCCGCTCTTTTGAATCGGACTCCAAATACCCCATCCCTAAATAGACGTCTTTGATTGCTTTATTAATCTTCGCACCATAATAACATTCTTTTCCTTTGGATTTATCGCATTTTTGCTTTAAATTCATAACCATTTTTATCCCTTCCATTTTTATTTATAGGTTTTCTTTTCAATAATATTAAATAATGTATTTTATTTTAAAATACAAAAATTTTTTGTTTAATAATTCCTTAATCGAATTAATCCCAATAAATTATAAAACATTAATTTTAACGCAATGTACAGCGATCTAAGTGAGGAGGAAAAGTCTCTCTATCTCGACGTACTCCGTGAAAGCGAATACATCCCATTTAGTAACTATGTGAGCCGGGGGCATATACCAGATGAAATTGATGTGGCAAGACCTCGAAGTTATGTGGATAGAGAAGTATTTCGGCTTGTTCGACAAACCTATAGGGATACTCGTTCAAGATTATTACCTATTTTGGGGTCCGCAGGGAGCGGTAAGACCCATTGTTATCATGCGTTTAAGGACAAGGAGAGAGAAAATCAAAAGAGATTTGAGGAGCAAGCTGACTC
Organism: uncultured archaeon; assembly: GCA_964505645.1. Lineage (GTDB taxonomy): Archaea > Asgardarchaeota > Lokiarchaeia > Sigyniarchaeales > SOKP01 > TEKIR-8. The sequence continues at coordinate 1,242 of CAZDJH010000158.1, forward strand.
TGAGAACGGTGAAAACTATAGATCTGGACGGTTAGAACCTGTAAACTGGTCAATAATTTATGTACCAAGCCCTCCTGGAAGTGTTCGCGTATTTTTACATATTTATACGTGCATAATCGAGGAAATCGGTACAGATCTACTAGATATAGTTTCTGAAGAGGTAATAGAAAAATGGGGTGGCAAGAAAAGCGGAATCTTTCAAAAACCCAAAATCGAAGAAGTAATCCAGAAGGGGTTGCGAGAATTTCCTGGAGTGTCAGCCGACTGTGTAAAAGCATTAGTTCTATATCAATTGGACAAGGAAAAAAAGGCTTTAGCAGAGCGTTGGTTGCTGGGAGAAGATTTAGAACCAAAGGAGTTGGATATCCTCGGCTTAGATTCTGTATTAGAGGATGATGATATCTGCCTTTCTATGATTAAAATTATCACCAAAAACTTAGATAGGGTATTAATCCTCTACTTTGATGAGTTAGAGAGCCCATATCGAATGCTCGGGCCCGATGCCGAGAGGCAATTTCTTGAAGTAGTAAAACGTTTATATAACGAAGTAAGCAATTTGGTAATTGTCGTTGCGGTGTTAAAGGAAATTTGGCCACGGATATTAGAGATTGCAGACCCCCCTTTACGATCGCGTATGGAACCTGAACAAGAATTAAAACCCTTTAGTTTAAATGATCTAAAGATATATTATTCTAAGGCGATGGAGCAGTTTTGGGACAAGAATAATCTAAACCCTCCCTTATATCCACTTTTTCCTTTGAATGAAAAAATATTAAAAATTATCTACGAGAAAGCGTCGGGAAATCCAAGGAATTCCATTAAACTCAGTAAGCGTTTTATAGATAAAATAATTATGGAAGAAATGGATGTAGAAGAATTGGCAGAAGTTGGTTCAAAAATAGAGCCTATGGCAAAACCGCCTAAAATTAGCACTCCAATTACATCGGAAGGCGCCGAAGCATCTATTGAGAAGGGCTTGGAGGCTTCGAACGAGACAGTAAGTTCAAAGGCCGGACCCAGGGAGAAGATCGAGAAGGAGATCGAAGCAATTCTTGCTGAGGAGGAATATGCGATAAAAGTTAACCCTCAATCCGTCGCAGGTGCTTCTTTAAAATGTATAATAAAAATTGGAGAAGAAAAGGGAAAAAGCTTTAAGACCGAAATGGAACATAAATTCCAACTGGGCACTACAATGAAAACTATTGCGGCTCTTGTGGAAACAGAGGATAAAAAGCGAATAGGTATTGAAATTCCCTCTATAAAGGACTTTAACAGGTCAGCTGGAGTTGCGGGGTACTACGCCGTGAAGCGATTAAAGGACGCTATCGAAGAGGGGAAGCTGGAAGCTGGAATTTTGATCGATTCTCCCGAAACTGGAGGCGCAAAATATTCAATGATGTTGGAAAATAATTCAAATATTAAAAAGGTGGGAATTGACGAAGATATGGGGAGAGATTTAATTTCAAGTGCCCTAAAATATCCCTCCGAAAAGGGTTGGGAAATCGCTAAGATAATCTGGGATGATATAGGTGAGTACAAGCCCCCCGAAGAGGAAAAACGGGAAGAAAAACAAGAACAAGGATAATCTATTTTTATGATTTTGGACTATTTTCTTACTATTTTTATAAAATCTTTTTCGTTAAGATATCATCCAAGATCTTCTTCAAATTGTTCGAGAATTCTCTTATGAAGTCCATATAAATCACTTCCGAGTTTTGAAGCCTTTTTTATTTCATTTAAAATCCTTGATAACCTATCTTGTTTTTCGGATTGTTCAAATACTTTTGCAATGTCCAAAAGTCTATTGATCTTTTCAATTAGATCTTTATACATTATCAATTTTTCAATTTCAAAATCATTGAGAAAATCGCTAATTTCATCCATTAAATCTTCGCGTTCATCCTTTAGTTCGGGGAAGGCGCCTACTTTTTTACCCCTCGATTCTAATACAGAGGCTATCTGGTCTTCCTGGATTGTTCTGGCCCTTTCTGCCGCCTTAATATAGGACTTTTTTGCCTTTTTGTATTTCTCGCTTTTAAAATAGTCTTCGGCATCCTGAATTAAAGTTGATAATTCCGTGGGGATGGTCTCGCCAAGGTCAATTAGGCGCTTTGCTTCGTCAATCTTGTTTTCATCAAGCAGCTCCTTCGTTTTCTTATTAATATCATCCCTTATCTTTTCCGGATTTTTGAGCTTTTCAAGTATGTCCATTATGGAGTTTAAGGTATCCTCTAAGAAATCTTCCATCTGCTTTTTATTGATTGATTCATAATTCTCAATGATCTTATCCTCGATTTCTTCAAAAATCTCCTTTTGAGACTTAAGATCCTCATCCTCCTCCAAGATAAATCCGAGATAGAGGTTTTCTTTCTCTTCAATACCACTTGAATAGATATAATAATTACCCTTCTGGACTAACGCATCAATTAAGCCCTTCTTTTTATGCTTATCGATCAGCTCTTCCAAGATTCTCACTGAAACCCGTTTTGTTGTAGAATAATAATCTACCAGCACCCGTGGTCTTCCATTCGAACCGAGCTGAAAGAGAAATATACCAATTGCCATAAACTAAATCATGCTTGAAATTTTAACTTATTATTAATAAAACAATACTTAGATTTAATAATTTTGAAATTTATTCATATTTCAGTTATGATAAGTGATTTTAATTATACTCTAAAGGTGAATATTTTATGATTGAAGATACATTTTGCGAAGCCTTTGAAGGTTTGGTGGTCCAACTGCAAGTTACCGCAAGGGATGAGGAGTTTCTAAGGCGCGCAGTGAACTCCTTCACTGCACTACCCTCCACTGTCTTTGGAGATGCTGAGGGAGGAATAGTTACTTGGTTAGATAAAGAAGAGACGATTGATGGTAGGTTAGGTGCGGTTGTCCAATTATGGGTGACAGGCACGGGAAAAAAAGCGAGGACAAAGTTCTATGAACAGCTAGGGCGGAGATTGCGGCAGGGTATCTTGGTAGTTCCTACAACGGCAGTATTTGATCATTATCCTGAGAAAGTGACCTCAAGATTTAATATGATGGACAATGTAGGACACTGTGGAGACGGTTATGAATGGATCTTAGAGGAACACGGGAGAAAATTAATTAATGTCCCAATTATGTTAGGAAAGGATTTTTTAATTGAAGAAGAAATCTCTTTTGCCACGGGGGTAATGGGAGGAAATTTATGGCTCTTTTGTGATTCTGTTGAAGCGGGAATTGAAATCGGAAGAACAGCGGTAAAAATTATTGAGGATTTAGATGATGTTTGTACGACTTTTGACGTATGTTCCGCAGGATCAAAACCGGAAACTAATTATCCTGAGATAGGCCCTACCACAAACCATCCCTATTGTCCAACTTTAAAAGATAAACTTCCTTCTGATGAATATAAGGTACCTAATGGGGTCAAGTCAATTCCCGAAATTATATTTAACGCTATTGACTCCGAACAAGTCAAAATTACGATGGAGGAAGTTATAAGGGGAATAATAGACATGCAAGGGCTAGTAAAAATCTCCGCGGGTAATTACGGTGGAAAACTAGGAAAATACAAGTTCCATTTAAAGGATTTAAAGTTGGATAAAAAATATTTTTCGTGAAAAAGGCTAAAATTTAAGGCTCTAATTCTAAGCGTGATTCTTAGCATGTGTGGATTCAGAATATTCAGGAATCTTAATTATAAAGTTTGAGCCTTGCGTATAATCATCTTCAATTCTATTTTTAACCTCAATTTTTCCACCATATTCATCAATAATTCGTTTCACTAGCAGGAGCCCCAGTCCTAACCCTTTATGTTCCCCTTTTTTTTCGATAGCTTTGCTGAATATTTTTTCCTTGAGAGGATCTGGAACACCGATACCATTGTCAATAAACGCCACTGTGACATAACTCTTTCCTTCAACCTTTTCCTTTGATACTTTTATGTTTATACGCTTAGTAGTACTTTCATTATATTTAACGGCATTTATTAAGATGTTTTCAAATACTTCTAATAATAAATCGTTCGCATTTATATAGAAACCATTTAACTTGGAATCAAAATTAATCTCAATTGATTCATTGGGATAACTTTTCCTTATAAATTCAACGGCTTTCTCAATCGAGGTGCAGAGATCCATTTTCTGCAACTTTAATCCTTTATCTTCGATTTCGGAGAAAGTTAAAAGATTGGTAATCAATTTTGAAGCTTTTTTAATTTGACTCTTTGACATTTTCAATAAATCTTTAATTTTATCGGAACCCTGTAAATTTTTAGAGAAGGACTCCATCAAATCCATTGCTGACATTAAATTCTGTAAAATATTGCTTATATCATGTGCAAAAATATTTTTATATAATTCTGTCCTTTTATATGCCCCTTTATACTTTTCTTGGGATGATTTTAACTCTTTAAGCATTCTATTGTTATTAAGCGCAATGGCCGCCAATTCAGAAAGACCTGAGATGAATTCTGCATCTCGCTCATCAAAAGAAGTAGGTTTATTTGCTAATCCAATTATTCCCACCGTTTTACCTTCAATATTTAAAGGGCCGAATAGAACATTCTTGAGAAATACATGACCTTCGGGAAGGAACTTTTCAAATTCTGAATCCATAAATGAATTATTATATACAACTTCCCCCTTGCTATATGATTCTGCTCTTAGGCCTCTGATGGGCATAGGTAACTCCGGGTCTACACTACAGAGAAGATCTCCCGAATCCAAAAAAAGTAATTCGTTTTCTGAACCATCCTCTGATAATAAAGCTACATAACCAGATTTTGCTCCTGTAATTTTCTTACATGAATCAAAGATCTCCCGCGCACTTTTATTAAAATCTTGGTATTTTAAAACGGTTTTTGTTGCGTTTAATAACTCTTGTATTTTTTGTCTCTCCCTTTTCAATTTTTTTTCATTTAACTTTTGTTTACTTATATCTAATGCCATAAACCTTCCTTCTGTCACTTCCCCTTTGCTGTCCTTTATTGGATATAAGGAAAGACTAACCCAAATTGGGTTTCCATCCTTTTGCTTTATTAAAACCTCCTCATTTTTTACATTTTTTCCTTTTAGAAAGATATCAAGGAGTGATTTAGACCTTTCAAAGCTTTTAAGGGAATTAGAATATAGGTTTGAGAGCGGTAGATTTAGTAGTTCTTCTTTAGAATAGCCCAGAAGAGTTAAAGTTGCTCTATTACAGCGAGTAATCTTACCTTCTTTATTCACGGTAAAATACGCAATTGGTGCATTTTCATATAACTCCCGATATACTACATTTTCAAATTTCGTCATATAAGCACATATACTTGTTCTTAATAAAAAGATGTAATTAATTGTTTTTAAATATTTTCTATAGAATTCTATAAGCCAAATATTAAAAGAATTAATCATTGAAACTATTTGACGGCTTAGAGCTTTAATCGGAGTGACCTTTATACAAAAATAGAGATTAGGGGGATTATCTTTTTTCTTACTAACTAAGAGAAAAAGTTTGACTCTATAAGATGGTAAAATTTAAATATTTATATATAGTGAACATGTCTCAATTTAAAATTGTTTAAAAATCAAACATTATTAAAAAAAAGATAAAAACTAAGGAAAAACGGAATAATTGAAAAAAAGAACAGAGATTTTATAGTTTTGAGGCAATGAAATCGATTATATCGACTACTTCAATCTTTTTTTGAAGTTCATGACCCATGTCATTGTAGGCATCTGTCAAATTACCTATACAGAAGGGACAGCTGGTCAATAAGACCTCCGCGCCACTTTCAATGGCTTCTTGTATTCTTTCTTTTGAGATCTCCACGGCTAGTTCCGGGAACTGGCTCTTGACCCCTCCCCCAGCCCCACAACACCAAGCATTTCTCCGATTCCTATTCATTTCAACTAATTTAACACCCGGAATTAACTTGATAACATCCCTGGGAACCTCATATAAATCCATATGTCGTCCCAAATGACATGGATCATGATAAGTCACTTTAATTATCTCTTCTTCGGAAGTTTTAAACGGGATTTGTCCATTATTAATCATCTGAATTAGAAGTTCTGTGATATGTTTTACCTCAAACGGGAGTTCTTTATCGAGGATTTCGGGGTAATCCTTTTTTAAGGTTCGATAACAGCCCGCACAGGGAGAGAATACAACCTTCGCGCCCATATCTTTGAAAAGTTTCACATTATGCTTGACCTCTTCTTCTACCGATTTATAATCGCCTATTCGCATTGCAACTGAACCGCAACACCACTCATCTGTTGAATATGCGATGTCTTTACCAGCTGCTTGGAAAATCTTCATCATATTCTTTAATGTCTCCGCTTGCCTTAGTGGCATGGTACAACCTGCAAATATCGCTAACTCCCCTTTTTCCTTTATGTTCGAAAACCCTTCTGCCCATTCATATTTTTTCGATTTTGGCTCCCCATAAGGGTTCTTCATATCGTCCTTATTCATGAATTCAATGAGTCGCGCATGTTTTTCTAGGGGTGCAAATCCCGCCTCCACTAAATCCCGTCGTAAAGCGTCCCATACATCTACATGATCAATCCATTTCGATGTATTTAAGATAATATGCTCATTCTGCGTTTCATGGCATACTTCGGTACAATTCCCACATTCGGAGCATTGATATACATATTCAGCAAGTTCTCTACTTAAAGGAAGCTTTCCCTCTAAAATGCTTTTTAGGATGGCCATACGACCCCGAGAAAAATAAATTTCAAACGCCCCTTCCCCTATGGCTTCTTTAACTGGACATGTAAGATATCTTCCCACCGCAGGTCTAATAGCATATCCGCAATCACCGCACCCCTTTTGCGAGAATGGATAAATTCCTTTACTCTATACAAGACATTACGGCTTGCCATTGGTTTTTTAGATTTATTAATTTGTTCATTTAAATTAATTTATTTTTTATTAAAAGATATTGATCATATTATAATCATATTGATTAAAATAATTTATTCCTATTTTTAAAATACTTTTTTAATCAAAATTTAATTTATACTCTCCATTTTGGAATAATATTAGATTTAATTTTAATAATTCATCTATTAAACTATATAATGATTTTCTGGCTTCTTGATGTTCCTCATTTGTTTCAAATATCCAAAGATTTCCCAAGCTATTATCTTGATGATCAAGATTAATATGATGAACCTCACATTCAGTTTTTAAATATTTTTCATTAATTAAAGTCCGTTTTGAGATTT
>CAZDJH010000159.1:0-8428 GCA_964505645.1 uncultured archaeon
TTAATAAACTGAATCCTGATATCTTAATTCAAGCCCCATCACGGATTAATTTGATAAATCCATTAGATGCAGTTGAAGCTGATTTTTGGATGCCTGCAGTAGCAATTGAGGGAAAAGAAAATCCATTATCAGCATTCGTATATATTAAAGAAATTTCTAATGGAAGTCGAATCAAATTCTATCAAATGAATTTAAATAATTTGGCGGTCCCTAAAGTTTTCTTAAAAGAAGAGAAATCATTATTTAAAGATATTGAAGTCATTAAAAAGCAATTTCAGACAGAATCGAGGCTGATTTATGCCACACTATATAGAATTTTTTTAACTAATAATTCACTATGGAAAAAGGTTAAAAATTCAAATATAGAAGTAGGAGTTTTATCTACTATCCCCCGTCAGAGTGGTTTAGGTGGGAGTTCCTCAATTATTATATCTTTATTATTTGGATTTGCGAAATATTTCAATATGTTTAATAAAATCTCAATTTTAAGAAATACTGAACTTCCTCTTAATAAGGATATTTTAGCAGAAATCTGTACAAAAATTGAAGACGAAGATCTAAACATAACGGCAGGTTATAGTGATCGATATGTGATCGCAAGGGGGGGGTTATCTTTTACTTCTTATTACGGAAAATTATATCATAAAAGAATTACTAAAGAACCTTTAGCTGTGTATGATAGAATTGATAAGATCTATAATATTAAAGAACTTCCCATAATTGTTTGTTTTTCAGGTTCTATTCATAAAAGTGGTAATGTGCATAACAAATTAAGGGAATTATATTTAAATAAGGAACCTAATATTCTGAAAATGTATAAGGAATTAGGGGAAATTGCTTGGAAGTCCCGATTTTCCTTAATGTTGAAAGATTGGAAGCAATTAGGAATATACTTCATGCAAAATACCAAAATAATGAATCAGATTATGGAAATTGCTGAGTTTAAATATGGAATTGGATTAGGAAATAATATTTTAATTAAATTAATTGAAGACCATCCAAAAGTCTATGCTGTTAAATTAACTGGTGCGGGCGGAGGTGGAAGTGTATTTGCATTAGTCGATCCAAAACGTATTGATAGTGTTATTAAAATATGGAAAAATAAATTAAATAATATAATAGAAGATGAGAATCTTTTTGGAGAGTTATTTCCGAATTACCCAAAAGAAATAATAAAAGAACTAAAGGGTGCAAAATTTTATCAAATAAAAATAAATAAAACCGGGGTAAAAAAAATTTAAGACATGCTTCACTTCATAACTAATGTATTTGGTGATATATTTTGAGTAAATTTGAAAGATATAATAGAAAGAAGGATCAATATATTTATCCCCATAAACACTGTAAAAGATGTGGGGATATGATTAAGGAATCATATACTTATTGCCCTGAATGCTATGAATATTTGAAAGAAAAAGAAAAAGGAAAGGGTTTGATAAAAAGAATTAAACGGATTTTCTCAAGGAAAAAATAATATAAAATACCTAATATTATATATCCAACCTTTTTAACAACCAATCATCATCTAAGAGCTTGAGAAAGGGACCTAATCTCGGTCCAAATTCTTTTCCAAGAATTATTTTATATACTGCTTGAAACATTTTTTTAGGAGGAATAGCTAAATGCTCTTTTGCGATTTGAAAAACTTTATTTTGAATAAGGTCAGCACTAACATTTTTATTATTAAATAAAAAGGATCTTAGGAGTTTAATTCCCTCAAGTTGACTTTGACTTAATTTTTGCTTTAAATCTTCGTTTATCTTGTCCGGAATTGAAAAAATTGTTATTTTTTGTTGAATCCTCCTTTTAAATTTAGGGTTTTTGGATTTTTCAATAATCTCTTTTACTTCATCAATCCAGTTTCTAGTCCTTATCAATAATCTCTCAAACTCTAACTTGTTTATCCTTTGTTTAATGTTTTTTTCATTTATTTCATCTTTTGCTATATCGTAAAGCTTATCTAAACTTAATATATTTTGAACTTGTGATAAGAAAATTAATAAATTTAAGGGAATTCTTAGAGGCTTTTTTTCTGGTACCTCCTTAACTTTTACTGGTGGATATAGATATTTAAAAAACTCTTCTTCTTCCTTTGAATCTGCTTCCTCAATAGAATAAAAGATGTTCTCCATCTTCTCAAAATAAGTATGATACTGAGGAAACTCTTCTATTCTGAATGAAATATGTTTTATTGGATTAGTTCTTAGAATCAATGTTCTAAATATCTCGGGATCTGCTATCTTTAAGTATCTTTTTGGAGTAAACACAATTCCCTTTGATGTTTTCATATCTTTTTCCCCCAATCTCAACCATTCATAAGAAACCTTTATTGGTCCTTTGTAATTATATATCTTCTGACAGATTTCCAAACCTGTGTCATAAGAACCCCCCTTTACACAATGATCTTTTCCAGCAGGTTCGCATGTAGTTTTAAATATATCCCATTTAGCGGGCCAATCAATTCTCCAATTTAATTTTAGATTACCTTCGTATAATGAGACAATTTCTTCATATCCACATGATGGACATTTATATCTAACTGTTTCGTTATCTTCATCAAAGGAGATAACACGATTAGGTAATATTGTTCCATTGTTTTGACGAGATTGAATTTTATCACAATTTTTACAAATTGCCATTACAGGCATCCAAGTCTTTTGCATATTTAAAAACTGTTGCTTTTTATCTTCATCCAAGGTTGGAAGGATATATTTTTTTAATATTTCTTTGATAATATCAACATTTTGAAGTGCCCTTTTTACTCTTTCTTTCATTTCTTTTGATTTGTATAATTCATGGGTCCAAATTATTTCATTTTTAATTCCAAAATTATCAAACGTTGAAATTAGTTCATTTCCAAAATGATGAGCATAACTTTCACAGTTGCAATTATCAAAAGGACATGGAATTAAACTAAATGGCTTTCCAATATGTTTTTCTTGAAATTTTCGATCTATATAATCTGGGAAGCGTTTTGCTGCATCTAGACTATCTATAAATAAAAAAAATCTCACTTTATTATTCTTAATCTCCAATTTACGCTTAATAGCATCACAAATTATCAATTCTCTCAGAATTCCTATATGTATGTGACCAGATGGTGTCTTCCCAGTTGCTAATGTTACTACTTTCTGATTTCTTCTTTCAATTTTATTAATAATCTTTTCTAACCAATGAACGTAATGATTTCTCTCCAAAATTATATTCACTTCTTTTGCTAAACCTTTAGTAGAATAATGCATAGATTTATTTATCATTTTTGATTTAAGATTATAGTGATACTTAAATGAGAGTAGCTGTGCTTAACAGAGATAAATGTAAGCCAGATAAATGTAGCCCATTTGAGGAAAAACCTTGTATAAAGTATTGTCCTCGGGTTCGCACGGGAGATAAAACAATAATTCTAAATGAAAAAATAAATAAAGTTGAAATCCAAGAAAATCTATGTTCTGGTTGCGGGATTTGTATTAAAAAATGTCCCTTTGATGCAATACGTATTGTAAATCTACCAGACCCTTTAAGAGATGAGTTAACTTATAGATATGGACGAGATCAGTTTTCTTTATTTCGAATGACAACCCCAAAAAGGGGAAAAGTCTTAGGTATTATTGGGCGAAATGGAATAGGTAAAAGCACATTATTAAAGATCTTATCAGGAGATTTGAAAATCAATTTCGGACGTTTTGATAACAAAAAACCAGATTGGGATGAAATTATCAATTATTTTAAAGGTTCAGAATTACAACAATACTTTACTGATTTAAAACAAAACAAATTGGAAATAATACATAAACCTCAAGATATTACCTATATTCCAAAATATATTGAGGGAAATGTTTATGATCTCTTAAAAAAGAATGATAGAAGGGATCGACTTGATAAGATATCTGAGGATCTTAATCTTACAAAAATTTTAGATAGGGATATATCTATTTTATCAGGAGGAGAATTACAAAGGGTAGCAATTGCCGCGGCATACTTAAAGGATGGAGATGTTTATCTGATTGATGAACCCAGTTCTTATTTAGATGTTAGTGAAAGGATAAATATGGCTAAAATTATAAGAACTTTAACTGAAGAACATAAAATAATAATTGTGGTTGAGCATGATTTAGCAATATTGGATTATTTAAGCGATTATATTTCTTTATTGTATGGAAAACCTGGAGTATATGGAATCATCTCGCATCCTCAAGGTGTTAGGATTGGAATAAATATTTATTTAAATGGATATATAAAGGATGAAAACGTTCGCTTTAGAGATAAATCTATAAAATTCCATGATAGACCTCCTCAAGAGTCACTTTTTAATTCAGGAAATGTAGTTTTTTCTTATAATGATATGGAAACTACTTTAGGTGATTTTCATTTAGAGGTAGCAGGCAGTGAAATTCATGCTGGAGAAATTATAGGAATTTTAGGTCCAAATGGAATAGGGAAATCAACTTTTATTAATTTGTTGGCAAAGAATATTAGAGATAATGAAAATACTACTTCTAATGTAAGTTTAACCACCAATAATAAATTATCTGTATCATTTAAGCCCCAATATATTGATATTAAAGAGGGAATTAAGGTCTCAAGGTTTATTTCACAAATAAAATTAGCAAGCCATTTAAATCCTTCATACAAAAAACGATTAATTAATACTTTAAAGTTAAATAGTATTAAAGATAGAGAAATTTCAAAATTGAGCGGGGGAGAACTTCAAAGGGTCGCTATTGGAAAGTGTTTAGGAAAGGAAGCTGATATTTACTTGCTTGATGAGCCTTCTGCATTTTTAGATGTTGAAATGAGATTACAAATGGCCCAATTAATTAGAAAATCAATTGAAGATCTAAAAAAGGCTGCGTTTGTAGTGGAACATGATATTATAACTCAAGATTTTATCGCAGATTCTCTTTTGATCTTTCGAGGAATACCAGGAATCAAGGGAAAGGCCTTATCACCCCAGGATTTAAGGGATGGATTCAATAGTTTCCTAAAGATAATGGGAATAACTTTTAGAAGGGATACAAGAACAAAACGACCAAGAGTAAACAAAATTGGAAGCAATAAAGATACCTATCAAAAAAGTATTAATGAATACTATTATATCCCTGATAACAAGTAAAAAAAATCTATTTTTAAATTTTTTAAATATACTAAGAATAATTTAGGTTTTTTAAAAGACTCCTTAATTTCCACTCCAAATAATAATTATTATATTCATTTATTTCAAAGAAATTTAACATTGGTTAAATAAATAAACTTAAAAATAAAAAAAAAATAACTTACTGGGATCCATTATATTATATTATTTAATATTTGATTTTTTTCCATTATATTTTTTTTTCTTGCAATGGAAATTTTGGTGTTATTCATAGTAGAAAAAAAGCTTGACAAACTTGGACAGTATTTAAAATGGTGGAACATCGGCATACTACAATGCTTTTTATGCGTTCTTTGACTTCTTGTTAATGTGTATGCTATTGGAGTGGCGGCGGCGCTCTTGGAGGTATGTCCCAAAACCCTCCGTAGATGGGATAAGGCCAAGAAAATTCGGTGCTTCCGAACCAGAGGAGGTCACCGCAAGTTCTCGCGGGACGAGAGCGGGAGAATTCTCGGGAAGAAGAAGCAAGAAGGAACGGTATATAAGCGAGAAAATGTCAAATGTCCATAACGATATCGTGCAGAAAATGGCTCAACGCTGTATTGATATCTCGCGCTCGTGGGGGAACTGTCCCTTGATATCCGAGAACCTCAAATGGTCCAAACACGGGAAGAAAGCAAGCAAGGGGGTCTATTTGGCTCATAACCAAAGACATTTATTCTAATAAAAACCAATAAACTTTTGGCCTTCCTTCTTTATTATTATTTCTTGTGAATTTTTTTACTAATTTTTTTTTTTTTAATTTTACTAAGTTATCATATATGGTTGTTCTTGGTGTATCTAATTTATTTACAAGTTCTCCTCTATTTATTGCTCCGGTTTTTTTTAAGGTTTTTATTAAGTTTAACTGTATAGGGCTTAAGATTTCTTTCTCCTCTATGTAGTTTTTAATTAAGATATTACTAGCCATTTTTTATTTCCTCTAAAAGTTATATTAAAAAAGAAATCGACAGTTTTCCGACATATTTATTTATGAACTATTTTACGATTCTTTAATTTATATATTATAATTAAATTAATATATAAATGATGCTTATTTATGCATTATTATCATAAATTAGCATAGATTTAAATAATTTTATAATTATATGATTATTAGCGTAATTGCATTGATTTTTGTAAATTAATTGAAATGACTGATACAAAAAGAACCACCGTATCTTTAAGTCAAATCTACATGGATATGGTAGACCAATTAGTTGGCGTTTATGGAAGGACTCGAGCAGCTGTAATAAACAATATAGTTCAACATTTTTTTAATAGTAGTGAAAACTTTTCCTTATTAAAGGAATTAAAAAAGAGGAAAAAAAGAACTCCTGATCATATCTTAATTGAAAAAAAAGTGAAAAAATTATTTACTGGCGTTAGATCTATTCAACTCGGTCATTTTCTGGATTATTTAGAAATTGATAAAAATTATCTTTTTACAAATCTTGACGATTGGAAAAAAAAATTTAATATTGAATTGGATTACGACAAAATTTTTAGAAAGGAAGAAAATGATAAAACTTCATAAGTAAACCTTTATAGATCAGATATTATCAAAATTTCAATTTCTTAACCAAAAAAACTAAAGAATTCTTCTTTAAGCCCTAATGTCCAATCCATTAAAGATGACACAATACCAAAGATCATCAAAAATAGAAATAAACCAAAGCCAAGTAATAATGCATATTCAACAAAGCTCCCTGCTGTTTCATCTCTAAAGAAATCTTTAATTTTTTTAATTAGAGAATTAATATTTTTACTTAATTTCATACTTCATTTTATTTATAATTTTATCCATTTAAAGTGAACATTTTTTATCTATTTTAATTATAAACCATTAGACTCCACCTTTTTAATAGCCTTAATGAATTTTCTAAGAATTAGATAATTGACAAGAATGAATTATTTTTTACACGATTCCTTTTTTAATGACCTGAAAAATTGTATTATGTATAAAAAAAACCATGAACGATAAAATCTTAAGGAGAAATTATGTTTATTAAAGAGATTATTGAAATATTAGAAAATCAAATCGCACCGATAGACTATTGTAGAGCATCTGAATTTTATGGAATACAATACGGAACTATTAATGAAAATAAGATCATCAAAAAGGTATTGATCACTATGGATTTGAATTTAAAGGTAATACATTTCGCAATAAAAAATAAAATTAATTTAATTATCTCTCAGCTTTCTTTATTAGAAAAACCGATTTTTAAAATAAACAAAAACTTGATTAATAAGTTAAATCTACTTTCAAAATATCCATTATGCATTTACATTTTAAATTCTTCTTATATTGCTTCTGAAAATGGGGTTTCAGAAACGATATCAAATATACTTTATCTAAAAATTGATTCAATTTTTGAAATCAAAAACAAAAATAGAAATACTATACCAATTGGGAGGATATGTCATCCTAAGAGATATCCAAATAAAGTAAACGATCGGTTTGTTTTTAAAACTTTGTTGGAAAGAGTTCGAAACAACTTTGATTTAAATTTTATTAGATATGTTGGTGAATTAGAAAGAGAGATAACTAAAATTTGTATTCTTCCGATTGAAAATGATAATAACATATATATTGAAAAGGCTTTAAAATATAAATGTGACTGCTTAATCTGCTCAAGTATTAATTATAATCAAGCTTCTTTTGCTAGGGAAACCGGCATATCGTTGATTTCTATTCCATATTATAAAACAACTTTATATTCATTAAAAAAACTTTATAATTATTTAAGTCTAGAATTCCCAAATGAAGGATTTTTGTTATTTGAACAACCAGATCCTATAGATTATTATTATAAGCCTTAAATGGTTAACTAATTGGGAAAAATTAAATATTTCAATAAATTAAGATTTAAATGAGATAAAAACATTTATTCTAATATCGTAATAAAAAAAAGAGTAAAATATATATGGCTTTAATAGAATATAATGGGAAAGAACCAGAAATTAGTGAAAATGCTTATGTTTCTCCGCAAGCTACTTTAATTGGAGATGTAAAAGTTAAAGATAATGCGATAATTTGGCCTGGAGCAATTATACGGGCTGAAAAGGCACAAATAAATATCGATGAGTATTCTACAATTTTTAATGGGGTAATTCTTCTTACAAGAACCCCAAAAAGTTCGATACATATAGGACGTTATTGTATATTAGAAACGGGAGTTACAATCTTAGGTAGCTTTTTAGAAGATTATATTCAAATAATGGAGGGGTCAATTCTATTCGAAGAAACTTCCGTTGGAGAAGGAGTTATTATATTAAATAAAAGTCAGATTC
>CAZDJH010000160.1:0-2462 GCA_964505645.1 uncultured archaeon
CCCGTATTCCTAAATAATAATTAATTTGATTAATTCTGTTTTGGAATATTTTTTGAAGAATGAAGAATTATGAATTTTTCAGAAAAAGACATAGTTTTTCACTGAGTAATAAAATATTTATTTTATTTTATCTATATTAAGTTCGAGTATGACTCAAAAATTAGAAAATGTTAATCCTAAAATAATTCCAGTTTTAAATGAATTCAAAACAAGGTTGAAGGAACTCTATGGGGATAATCTGAAAAAAGTAATACTCTACGGTTCTTACGCTAGAGGTGAGGAGATAAAATCCCACTCAGATATCGATGTAGCTGTTATTTTGGCAGAAATGGATAGTGCCTACGATGAGATTGATAAAATAAATGAAGCCACCTACGAAATTGACATTAATAATAATGTGGTTTTCAATTTCCATCCAATATTGGCCGAAGATTTTGAGTCAAAACCTCTCTCCTTTTATCAAATTATCAAGACCGAAGGCATTCCTATATGAATATATCAGAAATAAAGTCATATATAGAAAAAGCCAATAAATATCTTAAGACGGCGAATCATCTTTTAGAATATGGAGATTACGATAGTTCAGTATCAAGAGCTTATTACTCTATGTATTACTCAACCAGAGCTATTTTATTATCTAAAAATCTAACGCCAAAAACCCATTCTGGGTTACTTTCTGTTTTTGGCAAATATTTCATAAAATCTGATATCTTACCAAAAAAGTTCGCAAAATATTTAAGAAAAGGTTTTGAAGCAAGATTGTTAGGAGATTATAATGTTTCCGTTGATATTGAAAAAGAGAATGCTCACGATTTAATTAAAAATTGGAACTTTTAAAAATCCTTATATTATCGAGAATCTTACGATAGAGGCTTCATTGGCACATGGGATAAAGCTCAAAAATACCGATGCGCACCTCATCATCCGGAGTTGTACCATTTTTTATGGTAGCTTAATTGAAGAATATGATGGTATCCATTTAGAAAATTGTAAAAACGTGCTTATCTCCAATAATGAAATAACTAACAATGCTCTGGGGATTAATTTAAAATCTTCTAACTCTTATATCACCATTTCGGGCAATAACTGCTCCGAGAACGATGTTGACGGCATTAAGCTGGATTATTCGAGCAACCATAATATTGTTTCAGGGAATAACTGTTCAAATAATGGCTACGGCATTTCGGCGTGGTCTTCAACCAACAACACGATTATAAATAATATTTGTACTGAAAACGGCGGATATGGAATTGGTGGTGGTCATTCGAGCGGATATACCATTTTGGGGAACAATTGCTCAAAGAACGGGGATGGGATATACTTTTATTCTGCGGATAATAATATTATTTCGAATAATCTATTGATAGACAATCATAATGGCATTTATTTAACGTCTTCTGGTAGGAATAGCACCATTATCAATAATAACTGCTCTGGAAATAATGGGGATGGGATCAATTTAAGGGGGGAAAGTTATACCAAGGTTCTAAACAATAGTTGCTCTCAAAATGATGGGGATGGGATCAATTTGGGATTCTCAAGTAAGCATAACACAATTGCCGAAAATAATTGCTCTCATAATGGTGCGAACGGGATCTCTTTAACGGGGTCAACTAACTATAACAACATTTCTTGGAACAACTGCTATTTTAACAATCATAATGGAATCCATTTATATGATTCAGGTGCAAATAACATTTGGAACAATAATTGCTCTCTAAATGATGGCGATGGGATTCATTTGGACAATTCAAACCACCTAAATATTATCTGGAACAATAATATCTTCAATAACACGAGGTATCAAGCTTTTAGCACGGACGATTGCATCAATAATCATTGGTATTATAACGAAACCGGTAATTATTACGGAGATTATTCTGGAAATGATAGCAATGATGATGGAATAGGAGATACACCTTATAACATCCAAGGTTCTACTGAAAATCAAGATATATACCCCCTCTGGTGGGACGCACCGGTTTTTTCTATTTCATCCCCCTCTTATAACGAAACCTTTAATAATAATCCTCCCGATTTTGAGATCTCAATAAACGAGGGAATTAACGATACGATGTGGTACTTTTTGGAAGAGAATTATATATTTACTGAATGTTCGGGAAAAATAAACCAAACAATATGGAATACTCAACCAAATGGGAATGTTATAATTACGTTTTATGTGAATGATTCGCGCGGATATATTGGATCGGAATCTCTCAATGTTATAAAAGATACCGAAGCGCCAAATACGACTTTAAATTTTCAAGTTGTCGAAGAGCCGGATTTCGTATCTGAATCAACCGAATTCCTTCTTACAGCGAATGATATAATCCCAGAATCATCTGGAGTTCATAATATTAGCTATCGTGTGGATGCGGGGAGTTGGAAGGAGTACTCTGCCCCGTTCACCTTATCGGGCTATGCCCACGGGACGCATACAATTTATTATTATGCCACGG
>CAZDJH010000160.1:2562-8397 GCA_964505645.1 uncultured archaeon
GTCCTATATTCACGGCAATTACACCTTTACCCTCGACATCTCGGCACTGGAATGGGGCGATACAATCGTATTCTCGCTCTATGCCAACGATACAGCGGGCAATATCCAATGGGAAAGCAACGACAGGGAAAATTATTCTGTTCAAATTCGGGACTTCTATAGTCCTACTTCGGAGATAGATTTTGAGATAATTGAAGGGCCGAATTACATTTCAGAATCAACTATATTTACCCTCACCGCCGATGATCTAGATGTGGAGGCATCTTGGGTTCACAATATCAGCTATCGGGTGGATGCGGGGAGCTGGCAGGAGTACTCTGCCCCGTTTACGCTCTCGAACTATTCCCACGGGACGCATACAATTTATTATTATGCCACGGATAACGCGGGCAACGAAGAGGAAGTTCAGCAAGAAGAGGTCTTTTTAGATATCGAAGCCCCCAACATTACTTTTGAACTATCAGAATTCTATCTGAACGATACAACCCCGCAGTACAACGATACGGAACTACAAATTAACTGCTCGATGGAGGACGATACCACGGTTCAATGGGTCTACCTCGGCGAGAACTCCACGGGCGCCTTCCTGAACCGCTCTATGTCCTATATTCACGGCAATTACACCTTTACCCTTGACATCTCGGCACTGGAATGGGGCGATACCATCATATTTTCATTCTATGCCAACGATATCGCAAGCAATATCCGCTGGGAGAATAACGGCGGGGCACTGTACTCCCTCCCGATCAAGGATTCTTACACACCCAACACGACACTGAATTATCAAACAATCGCAAATCCCAATTATGTATCCAAATCAACCCAATTTAGTCTTAGTGCCGATGATTGGGATTTGAGAGCTTCGGGGATCCAGAACATAACTTATCAAATAGATAATGAAAGCAGGCAGGAGTACACCTTGCCGTTTACGCTGGCGGGTTATAACCACGGAACTCATACCATCTCCTATTACGCCACCGACAATGAGGGCAACATCGAGAGCACCCATAACACCACCATTTATTTGGACATTGAGAACGGGAATACCACCATTCATTTCGAAACTTATAAGAACCAGAGCGTCCAGTATGTTTCCAACCTCACCGAATTCACGCTTATTTCGAACGACGGGATGGGTTCTGGCATTAAGAATATTAACTATTCGATCGACTCCGAACCGCATTCTAACTACACGATGAATTTCACGTTGAATTCTTTTCCCGAAGGATTTCACAACATCAGCTTTTACAGCGTCGATAAGGCGGGAAACATCGAGCCCACCGCGAAAGCTGAGGTTTATTTAGATATCAATCCCCCGGAACTGAACCTTTCCTATACTACGATTAATGATCCCTATTTTGTCGATGAAAACACGGAGTTTTATTTAACTGTCGCCGACGGACCTGAAGGGTTTGGTTCGGGAGTCCAAAGCATCCAATATAAAATCGACAGTGGGAGTTGGCACGGCAACACCACCTTTCGATTGGATGATTTTTCGCTCGGAAACCACATTATTCATTACAGGGGCCTCGATAACGTCGGAAACGATAGGGTATGTGGGGAGTCGGTGTTTTTAGTTGCCAATGGGAGCGACTTGGACGGTGATAATCTTACCTATGCCGAGGAAATAACCCACGGCGCAGACCCCCTTAACAATGACACCGACAATGACGGCTTGCAGGATGGAATCGAAGTAAAGACTTACGGGACAAACCCGAACGATAATGACACCGATTCCGACTTCATGCCCGACGGCTGGGAGATTGACAATATGCTCGATCCCAAAAATGGAACAGATGGCACCACGGATATGGATTCCGATGGATTAATCGCGGTTTACGAATACGGAAACGGTACCAACCCCAACGAGGGTGATATGGATAACGATCAATTATTAGATGGCGAAGAGCTAATCCCTGGGGCTGATGGATATATAACAGACCCGAACGATAATGACACCGATTCTGACCTCATGCCCGACGGCTGGGAGGTGGAGCATATGCTTGACCCCACGAATGGAACCGATGGTACTACGGATAAAGATTCCGATGGGTTAAAGGCCCTTGATGAGTTCAATTATGGAACTGACCCCAACAATAGTGATACGGACGGTGACGGTTATAACGATGGCGTCGAGATTGCAGCTGGTACAGATCCATTGGATGAAACAGATCATCCGAGTGACCCGCCCTCGCAAAATATCTTGGGATATCCCGTTCTCATCATCCTAAGTGTTATTTCCGTGGCGCTTATAATTACTGCATGGAGTAAGAAGAGGCTTTCTGGTCTTTAAATCCTTTTATTTTTACATGAATTGGTATTACATGAATTGGTATTACATGAATTGGTATTACATTAATTAATACAGATTCTATGGTAATAGGGATATACTTATATACTCAATAATCTCCCTAAATCTTGACACCTAGTTCGAACATTTTCTTGAAGTCCTTCGGGTGAGCACAGGTTTTTATGCGAGTGTGAGTGGTGGTGATGATGGTAGTACGTGGGTAACCGACCCTCGGGCGATGTTCGGGGCAGCATTCGGGTTTGCATCCACGGTTACTTTTCAACATTTCTAAATCAATGAGACGTCTAGAGCTTTATACCCACCATTTCTATAACGTTTTTTAACTTTAAACCTCATTTTATCATTTTCTGCCAGGTCTTGAGCTATTTCCTCGTTTATGAGGTTAGATTTATGGAGAAATATTTCAAAGTCGTAATCATCTATTAGAATTACCCCATAACCTCTTTCGTTATTAAACCATAATAATTTTCCCGTTAAAAAGGGTTGCTCTCTGTGATTCGCGTTTCGCTCTTCGAAATTATCATACTTTTTTAGAGATATATCTTCATTAACTCGGCATAATTCCTGATTTATTATCCATTTAAATCCCTTACCAGGATCAATTTCACGATTAGACATAAACCAGTTATAATTCTCTTGACTGCTTATATTGTTGGGATATTCAATATTCACTAAATTGTGGTCCATATTTGTGATTTCTTTATATTTTTCTAAAGTAACACTATAAAACTAAAAGAGGTTTTGTATTTCTTACATGGCGATGGAAAGGCGCCTTTAGCGGATAATTACGTAAATTTAAGAGAGAAAGGAGTAAGATTAGATGAGAGAATTTTTAGAAATTTCAGAAATATTTAAAAAGGGGGTTGAAGGAACCTAATTAGAGGAGGTGGCTTTGGATCCGTTTATCTTTGGAAAAGATAACCCATCTTTCTACCACATGCCGCTAAGGCAAGATTTCTCCATCTCTCATACATTCATCCAAAAAAGTCTATTAAATTAATATAAATTAATTCTATTTAGAAACCACTCAACAACTCTTGTGAAAACGGGGATAATCGCTTCCACGTCCTTCTTATCTCCGATTGAACTACTTAGCTCATGGACGCCCAGGTTTCCTGACAACCTTAAAAAATTGAGGAAGGTATATAAAATCGGGGGAAATAATCCTTTTTCGTTTAACTTATACATCTTACTGCCTAATTTATCTCTAACGTCCCCGAATTCCTTCTTATATACATAATTGATCATTTTTTCTATAATTACTCGTATTTTCATTAAAGTGGCCGCCGGATCGTAATCTATAAATTCAACGATTCTACTTCCATCATTTAGGTCTGCTATTCCATTTTTAGAAAGTATATCCCAGTTTATTTTCGAAATTAACTTGCTATACTCTTGCCATATATTATTGTTTTCCTTTATATATGCGTTTAAATAAGATTTGAAGCGTAAGTAAATGGGTGAATAGGTTAATAGATTTGAGTATAAATTGTTTTTTTCCCATTGAAATAACTTTACATTATTAGGATATCTCTTTTGAAGGAGATTCAACCCACTTCGTATTTTTTCTTCCCTTGCTTCCATTATTTCTATTCTTTCTAGCTGAGATTGCGCATATAAGTACTTCTTCTCTTCGGATAGTTCCTTATCGAAACGGTTTGAAGAGCTCCAATTTAAATGAAGGGTAGAAAAAAGAATTTCATCCAATAACTTATCCAGTGTATCAATTTTCGCATTAATGGAAACTAAATTATATAAAGAGAAAGGTTTATTACTTTTTGCAAGATTTCCATACATTTAGAGAGGGAAATATTCAGCAAGTTCAATTTTATTCAATTTTGAATTATCCTCTATGAATTTAACTAATCGCTGATTTTTTATAAAGTTAGAATCGAGAATGTGATAAGATTGAATTATTTCATCTGTACCTCTATATGTTAGATTTAATTCATTGAAGATATGTTTTATGTTTTTTTTTTTAAATGAAATATCGCCTCCTAAAGCCGTTTTAATGGGATGATTGGTAGTAATATTCAACTTTTTACTCAAATTCATTTGTTCATTTTTTTTTAATGCATTAGCTAGGATTAATCTTGGCAGTCCAGGTGGATAAGTCCAAGATTCAGTATACTGAGAGATTGATCTAGGATATTCAGGATTAGCAGGATATACAATTCCAAGATTTACCGATTTAATTGTAGCTAAACCAAAAAATAAATTGGAAGATTGAAACTTTTTTATCCACACATCCATTTTTTTCTCTTCACCCGTAGCATGAGAACTTAGCTTCATTGGAAGATTGAAACTTAACCAATACCTCCTCCAACTCGTCTAAGGTCACCGTAGCATGAGAACTTAGCTTCATTGGAAGATTGAAACTTCTTTGTTCTTCTGTACTAAGTGTTTGGAGGTTGTCTTATATTTCATTTAAACCATTTTATCTAATACAGTGAAGCAGAGAGGGAAGAAATGTTAGAAAACCTTTTTACATTATTCATAGTGTATTTTCCAACAGGATGGAACCTCTTCTTTTTTATCTGTAGCATGTTCAAGAGTCAAAAAAAGATCAAAGTAGTATTTTAGAATGCTTCGACTTCTCTCTTTCATAAAGGACCTTCCAGATGATGTCAGTTTAGAAGATATAATGTATCATCTCTACGTGAAACAAAAGCTCTTAAAAGCAAAAGAGGATATTGCCCAAAGAAAGACCTATTCCCACGATGATGTAAAAAAAATGGCAAAAAAATGGTTCGAATCTTCTAAAAACGACCTAAAGAGTATTTGAGTAAAGAAAAAAAATAAGGTCCGTTCGAACAAAAAAGAGTGGAACTAGACTATTTCTATGTCGGGGTTAACAAAATGAAATAAAGAAAACTTAATTCTTTAAAGTGGTGGACATTATCAAATCTAGTAAAGTAAAGAGATAATTGAATCCAAGAGAGATTACGTATCTTTTAGCCGAGCCTTTAAACGTTCAATTTCCTTCTCTTTCTGCATTCTTAGCCTTCTCTCTTCTTGTAATTTCCTTTCTGTTTTATCAAGCTTCTTTTCTTTTTCCCCTAATTGTGCCTTTAAGACATCAACTTTCCGCTCCAAATCTACCACCTTAATAATATTCTCCACTCCCAATAACTCCTCACTTTCCTTATCGATTCCGCTCTTTTTCGCTAATTTTTGCGTGAAATCTTCCGTGCCCATTTTGATCTCGTCCACCAACTCGTTTATTGGCGTAGTTTTTATTTCTTTTGATAAAATAATGATAACTAAGTAATAAATACAATCTCTCTCTTTTATAACTTTGCCTTCTTCTTTAGGAACCACTTGTAGTAAATAACAAAAAAACAAGTAATCATTAGTGGAAAATATATGGTCCCGCTTTTTCAATTCACTTTTTAAGTACTTTAATTGGCTGGAGTGAACTTTCAGCTCCACGGTTTCAAATTCATCAGCGGAATCATCCACAGGAATTTTCAAGTCGAAATATCGCCCTCCCTTCACTCTAAATTCCCGATTAAATACGCCTT
>CAZDJH010000161.1:0-8294 GCA_964505645.1 uncultured archaeon
TTTGAAGATATGCCCCTTTACCTTTAATTCCCTCTTCAATTCAATGAAATTTTCGATGATACCATTATGGACTAATGCGATATTGCCTGAGCAGTCCGTATGGGGATGAGAATTATTTTTAGTTGGCGCACCATGAGTTGCCCATCGCGTGTGAGCTATGGCAAGGTGTCCCTTCAAATTATCAAAATTATAGCGATTTTGGATCGCATCTATCCTTCCCGACACCTTTTTTACCTCAATATTGCCCCCATTCTGGAACGCAATACCGCATGAATCGTATCCTCGATATTCCAGCCTTTTAATTCCGTCAAGCGCGATATTACCAACTTCCAATTGTTCCTTACATATTAATCCAAAAATTCCACACATTGTTTTAAGTTCCTTTCTATTTATTTTTCAACAAAGGTTATACAATAAATTTATTGAAATTTAACTTATAAGTGATTTGTTTAATTGGTTGTATTGGTTAACCCAATATAATCAATATAGATTCCTTTTTAAAATGCTTTTCTACCAAATTTATGCTTTTTGGGGTATTTCCTTGGGTTTAACGGAAAGGTGAATTATTTTTTTTATCAAATATAAGACAAGTATAACCAGTTTAATCAGTATAATTAGTTAAATTCATTGTAAGACCTTTATTTATTAATAATCGATAATTATATTATAAATAAAATTGCTACAATAGATATTATTATGGAAATTTTAATAAGAGAGAATTATGACGAGATGTCAAAAACGGCTGCCAATATCATTACGAACCAGATAAATGCAAACCCTAAATCAATATTAGGACTTGCCACTGGCAGCACCCCAATAGGGACATATAAAGAATTGATACGGATGCATAAGTCTGGGGTCTTAGACTTTTCGCAGATTGTCTCGTTCAATTTAGACGAGTATTTAGGGATAAGTATTGACCTTGATAAGCCATATAATGAGGATCAATCATATAAAAGATTTATGTGGGAAGAGTTATTTAAGCATATAAACATCAAGGAAGACAATTATTATGTTCCCAACGGATTAGCCGAAGATCCACATAAATTTTGTAAATCATATGAGCAGCAGATTAAAGAAGCTGGAGGAATTGACTTACAAGTCTTAGGAATCGGGGGGGATGGACATATAGCCTTTAATGAACCGGGTACATCGTTTAATTCAAGAACCCATATCACTGCCCTTACTCAACAGACCTTAGACGACAATTATGAACTTTTTTATAAGGAGAGCGGAATTCCCCGAGATGATATGCCCCATTTTGCCATAACTATGGGCGTTGGTACCATTCTCGATTCTCGACACGCATTATTGCTTGCAAGCGGTGAGAGAAAGGCAGAAGTCATCGCGGAGGCTATTGAAGGTCCCTTGACCTCGCAAATCACCTCGAGTGCTTTACAACTCCACCCGAAAGTTACAGTAGTCGTAGATGAGGCGGCAGCATCCATGTTAAAGAGAGCCGATCATTATAAACACGTAGAAAAAATGAAGAAAAAGTTTTCTATATAACTAACAATAGAATAAATATTTAAAAAAAGTAAGACTAATATGGAAAATAATAGAAATCCATTGGTCAGGGCATTACTCGATAAAGGAGTGGTAATTCCGACTTCCCTATCGGTGGAGATCGGTGATGAGGTCAATATCGACCACATCTCAGGGGATAACGTTGTAATCCATTCAGGATGCAAGATATTCGGGAAAGATACCGTAATTAGTTCTGGAGTTAACCTAGGTGCGCGCTCACCGGTGACAATTAAAAATTGTCAATTAGGAAAGAATGTAGAATTAAAGGGTGGTTATTTTGAGTGCTCGACTTTTTTAGATTCCGCGAATATGGGAGACGGTGCCGAAGTCCGCACAGGATGCCTCTTAGAAGAGAAGGCAAACGGAGCCCATACAGTAGGGCT
Organism: uncultured archaeon; assembly: GCA_964505645.1. Taxonomy (GTDB): domain Archaea; phylum Asgardarchaeota; class Lokiarchaeia; order Sigyniarchaeales; family SOKP01; genus TEKIR-8. Next base: position 1,911 of record CAZDJH010000161.1, read on the forward strand.
TAAGCAGACCATCCTATTTCCGTTTGTGACCTTAGGCAGCATAATTAACTTTTGTGATGCTTTAATGGCGGGTGGAACAAGCCGTAGGGATCACAGCGAAGTAGGAAGTTCATATATTCATTTTAATTATACTCCAAATCAAGATAAGGCAACGGCGTCCTTGATTGGGGATGTCCCTCATGGAGTTATGCTCAATCAGCCCCCCATATTTTTGGGAGGTCAAGGAGGCCTAGTAGGTCCAAGCCAAATAGGATTTAATACCGTTATTGCTGCGGGGGTTGTATTTAGGGGGGATTGCCCTGAAGGGAATAAGCTCTTGTTTGGAAAAACACCGCAAAAAGAAGATTTGGACTTTCATCCGGGCGTATATTGGAGCGTCAAAAAAAGGGTTCTCAATTCTATCGAATATATCGCAAATATTGTTGCGCTTAGGCAATGGTACTTGAATATACGCTCGAAACTTTACCAATCTGATAATTTAGCACGTTTGGTTTATGAGGGTGCGCTCGAAAAGCTTGAAATTGCATTTGATGAGCGCCTTAAACGGTTTAGACAGTTAGGCGAGAAAATGGAATATTCAATTAAGGCATATAAATCTATTAAGGCTGATGATGCTTCAGTAGAACTCCTGAAACAAAAAAAGGAGCTTCTCGAGACCTATGAAGATATAGAGCAGAGTTTTAGAAATAATCTGTCCTATACTGGTGATGAGGATAAAAAAAATATGTTGTTAAAGGTAGTAGATAATAATATCAAAGAATTTAAATTCAATTATATAGACGTTATTAAAAATCTAAATCAAGATACAAGAAACGTTGGAACTGCTTGGCTATCTTCTATTGTTAATGAAGTCAGAGATAGCGCTTTGAAGTACCTTCCATCGTTTACTTAATAAATAAGAAAATACAAAAAGGTAAATATTATGGCACGAAAACTTTTCGGAACTGATGGTATAAGAGGTGTAGCCAATAAATACCCTATAACCGCTGATTTAGCCTTAAACTTGGGGAAGGCAGTAGCACATGTATTTAAAAGCGAAACGGATTATCCAAGGATTATTGTTGGAAGGGATACCCGAGTTTCGGGTCATCTGTTAGAACATGCTATTGTATCTGGAATTTGTAGTATGGGCGTGGATGCAATTAGGGTCGGTGTGATGACGACTCCGGGCATCGCATACTTATCTTGGAGTGTAAGAGCAGATGCAGGAATCGTAATCTCTGCCTCGCATAACCCATTTGAGGATAATGGAATTAAAATAATCGGAGGCGACGGATATAAACTTTCGGACGAAAAAGAAGAACAGATTGAAGAATATATTTTGACACCAGAAAAATTATATGATCTGTATCCTGAACCTGAGGATTTGGGAAGATCATCCTTTCTAACTGATGCGAAAGGGCTTTACATCGGGTTTTTGAAGAGCACTATTCCAAAAAACATTACATTAGAAGGGATGAAAATCGCATTGGACTGTGCAAATGGCGCGGCTTATAAAGTGGCTCCTCAATTGTTTTATGAAATCGAAGCAGAAGTTGAGGCTTTATTTGATGAGCCAGATGGGGTTAATATCAATGATAATTGCGGATCTCAGCATGTAGAAACTCTAAAGGAAACAGTCGTTGAGGGGGGATGTGATATTGGCTTAGCTTTTGATGGCGATGCGGATCGTTTAATTGCGATTGATGAAAAAGGAAATTCTATTACCGGAGATCAAATTATTGCACTCTCCGCAAATTATCTCAGAGAAAGGGGAGAACTGGCGAATAATACGGTCGTGACTACTAAAATGTCCAATTATGGGTTTAGGATCGCTATGAAGGAATTGGGCATCAATAACGAGATAACGAGAGTCGGCGATAGATACGTCTTAGAGCAGATGCAAAAGTCGGGAGCGATTATTGGCGGCGAGGATTCGGGTCACATAATCTTTCTGAACCACCATACAACGGGGGATGGTATCCTTAGTGCGCTACAGATCCTTAAAGTGATGAAAGAAACTGGAAAACCGCTATCCGAGCTTGCGGAGATTATGAAAGTATATCCACAGAAACTAATAAATGTGGAAGTTTCTGATAAACCAGCTCTTGACACATTACCAGAAGTTCAATCCATAATAGAGGATGTGGAACAAGAACTTGGCAACAGGGGTAGAGTATTAGTACGTTATTCTGGAACTCAGCCGTTATGTAGGGTAATGGTTGAAGCATCAACAGTAGAAGAAACTGAGAAATATTGCAAAAAAATTGCGGATGTAATCGAAGCACAAATAGGCAGTTAATATTTTAAGATTTTAAACATAATAAAAATTCAAAATTTCTTTTCTTTTTTTATTTACAATGTTTTTAAATTCCATAAGGCTATACATTTTTTAATCTCAAACCTCCCTAAGGATTTTGATAACGCGATACGAATAGTATAAAAAACTTCAAAAAGCTTTTCTATATTTAATTACTTGTATAACAAAGTGAATGATAAAAAATATCAAAGAATGAATAGATGAGAAGATGAAGGCAGCAATATTAGCGGCGGGTGAAGGCACGAGATTAAAACCTATTACATCTTCAATCCCCAAACCAATGATACCCTTAGGAGGAAAGCCTCTTTTGGAGCATCAAATTGTCGGCTTAAAAAAAGCTGGAATCAAAGAATTCTTAATAATTGTTGGGTACAAAGAAGATATTATCAAACAACATTTTAAGAAGGGTCAGGAGTTAGGAGTAAATATTGATTATGTAACTCAAGAGGAATACAGGGGTACAGCGCATGCAACGGGATATGCGGAGGATTTCATAGGAGATGATATATTTTTGATGATGTACGGAGATATTTTAGTCGATCAAGATCTCTATGGGGCTCTTATTCAATATTATCAAGAAAGGGGAGCGGACGGGCTCATCTCATTATTAGAGGTAAAAAATCCCGAGAACTATGGAATCATAACACTGGATTCTGAACAATATGTAAAGGGTATAATTGAAAAACCATCTCCCGATTTAGATGTCGGAAATCTCGCAAACGCGGGTATATATATCTTTCCGCCACAGATATTTAAAGCTATTGCGAAAACCAAGGTATCCGAGCGTAATGAATACGAGTTGACCGATTCGATTAGAATCTTTATTGAAATCTTTAATAAAAAAATTGTAGGATATAACATAAAAGATTCTTACTGGAATGATATCGGGCTCCCGTGGCAGTTATTAGACGTTAATGGGTATATTTTAGGAAGGATTAACTCCGAAATTGAAGGTCATATCGAAGAAAATGTAATTATTAAAGGAAATATCCATATTGGGAAGGAAACAGTGATTAAATCAGGTTCATATATTCATGGTCCATGTTTTATTGGAGATAATTGTATAATTGGGCCAAATGCATATATAAGACCTGGATGCTCAATCCAAGATAATTGTATCATAGGAAGCAGTGAAGTTAAAAATTCTATCATACTTTCAAACTCTAATTTTTCGCACTTCAACTATATCGGAGATTCAATAATATGTGATCATGTTAATCTCGGTGGGGGTACGAAAGTTGCTAATGTTAAGTTTGACGAGTCGAGTGTGAAAGTTTTGATTAAAGGAAAGCGTACTAATTCAAATCGAAAGAAGTTAGGAGCAATAATAGGGCCAAATGTAAAGGTGGGTATTAACTCTAGTATTATGTGTGGGAAGAAGATTGATGAAAATTGCATAATCGGCCCTAACACGCTCGTTAATGAGGATATTCCAAAAGGAACTTTATTCTATCAAGATCCAAAAAAAGGAATAATAAAAAAGAATTTAACTTAAAAATATTACGCATTATAGGAACTTTTATCAGCCTCATCAGTCTCATCAGTCTCATCCAAAACCCAATGAAAAGCTTAATTTATACTTTAATATTTATACAACTAATTAACAATTGCAAAAATAGTGAAAAAGGTTGATATTATGAACCTTAATGATTTTGACCTAATTTATCGAGAGAAAAGAGTTTCAATTCAGAATAAAGACGAGATAGTTTCTAAATTACGACAGAAGATCGGCGAGGATAATGTTTCAACAAGTCCTATCGACATCTTAGCATATACGAAGGATACTTCGCTAATTACCCTAAATTGGGCGATTGAAGGCAAGCTAGCTGGGCTTCCTGAGGTTATAACATGGCCCGAGAATGAAGAGCAAGTCCGTGAGATTTTAACAATTGCGAATCAAGAGATGATTCCTGTTGTTCCCTTTGCAGAAGGTTCGGGGGTTGTTGGAGGAGCCATTCCAGTAAAGGGAGGAATTATTATTGATATGAAGGGATTTAATAAAATTTTTGGGGTTAATGATAAAAATCTCAGTGTCACCGTACAATCAGGAGTTAATGGAATGAACTTAGAACGCTATTTGAACTCAAAAGGTTATACGGGAGGCCATATTCCACAGTCAATATACACCTCTTCTGTGGGAGGGTGGATTGCTCACAGAGCAGCGGGACAATTTTCAACAAAATATGGCAAGATTGAGGATATTATCTTAGGAATGAAAGTTATCTTACCTACTGGAGAATCAATTAAATTTAATCCAGTGGCTCGAGCGGCCACGGGACCCCAATTAGATAAGTATTTTATCGGAAGTGAGGGGACATTAGGAATTGTTACTGAGGCAACGCTTAAAATTTGGCCCTATCCAGAAAAACGCTCTTTTATATCATATGCATTTTCAACAATCGAAGATTCTTTAAATGCAACGCGAGAAATAATGCGAGAGCATATTTTTCCCGCTGTAATTAGAATTTATGATGCAGACGAGACTTTACGGCATTTTGACCAAATCGAGAAAGCAAAGGATAAAGTAATGACTATTTTCGTTTGTGAAGGAAACGAACGACTGGTAGATTTAGAAGAAGATATTACCCGCGAAAAATGTGAACAAAATTCTGGGGTTGATTGCGGAAAGGAACCAGTGGACCATTGGTTTGAAACAAGATTTAAGGTTACCGAAACTTCTATGTTTCCCCCCTATAGAATCGTAGCAGATACAATCGAAGTAGCAGTGATGTGGGATAATGCTTCTGAGTTATATCATTCAGTGATAAAGGCTACAGAGCAAGTAGAAGGAAATTTACTTGTCAGCGCACATGTTTCCCACTTTTATCCCAATGGTGTGGGCTTTTATTTTACATTTGGAGGCGTTCCTGGAAAGGAAAAGACTCAATTTGATTTCTATAAGGCGTGTTGGAATGCCACGATAAAAGCTACGCTTGATGCTGGAGGTTCCATTTCTCATCATCATGGAATAGGGATTAATCGATCCCATTGGATGGATGGAGAATGGGGTAAAGGGCTTGATGTTATGAAAAAATTCAAAGATGCATTAGATCCTAAAGGAATATTTAACCCAGGAAAGATTTACAAAAAGACTTGGAATGGAGGAGATAAATAAATGGAAGAACTTAAAAAATATAAATGGATGATACCCTTGATAAGCGGGGCAGAGAGAAATGTACGCAGGAAATTATTAAAGAATTTGCGCAAAAAGAAGGATAGGTTCTATCCTGAGGGAGGTTATAATGCTGATGTAAAAAATCTCATCAATTGCATGCTCTGTCCGAATATGTGCAGATTTGATTGTAATACACTCCAAGCTGCAAAAACTGAAGTAATATCCCCTGCTTATAAAGCACGTATTGGTTATTATCTCTCAATTGGGAGGATAGATCCGGCAGATCCCGAGAATAAGGAGTTTGTTGACTTGATGTATAAGTGCTCCAATTGCGAAAATTGTAAAATTTGGTGCCCCTTCGATTTTTCTGTGGTCTCGCTCCTCGAGACGGTCAGAGATGATTTAAATGAGAAGGGATTAATGCCCGACTATTGTGAAAATCAAATAAATAAACTAAAGAAAACAGGAACAATAGAAGACCACAATATTTTTAAAACATATGAAGCGAAAGGAATAGAGAATATTGAAACCGATGGTGATGATGAGGTGTTTTATTATATCGGATGCGAAATGATGAAATTTCCTAACGTAATTAAAGCCAATATTGAGATTCTAAAGAAATTGGGTATTAAGTTCTCCACAAATTTAGATGAGCGAGTTTGCTGTGGATCACCAGCATTAAATATACGCGATTTCGATACGGTGAAGGCATTAGCAGAAAAGAATATTGAATTAATAAAGAAATCTGGTGCTAAAATTGTGGTTTCTGGTTGTCCTGGCTGTGTCCGTTCACTTACGGAGAGATATCAAAAAAATCAAATTCTCAAAAGTGAAAGCGAATCTGGCGATGAAGAAACTTTAAAGAAAGGTACAGATGTAACCGAAGAAACGGAGGAGTTTTCGAGATCTCTTTTCGAAGATGGACCCGAAGTGATTCACCTTGTTGAATATTTAGAACGCAGATTAAAGG
>CAZDJH010000162.1:0-8278 GCA_964505645.1 uncultured archaeon
TATTTTCCTTCATGTTTATATCTCCCGCGGATCCAAATAGTCCTAGTAAAAATTTTAACAAAAATGTAGCAAATCCAAAACCCTCAAGTTATTGGGACCTTACAGGCACAACAATATTTATTAATGGAACCGCAACAGGGATGGATGCCCATAACTGGTCGTGGGCTAGAGCACAAGAATGGTGTTCTGGAGAAGGAACCTATGCAAATCCCTATATATTAGAAAATATTACAATTAATGGTCAAAATTCTAGTAGCGGTATAACGATTATTAATTCGAATGCTTACTTTAAGATAAAAGACTGTACCCTTTTCAATTCTACAAACCACAATAATGCAGCTATTAATCTACTAAACACAAGTAATGGAAAAATTATTAGAAATAAAATAGAACATAATAATTATGGTATATCCATTGAAGGGGGAAATAATAATACCATCGAAAGTAATCTTATTTATAATAATAGCATATATGGCATTCTTTTATTTAATAATTCTACCAATAATACCATATCAAGAAATAAAATATTAAATAATACATTAGGAGTAATAATTAAAACCGAAAATGACACGAATAACTTAATCTATTTCAATGCATTTTTAAAAAACGGACTTCATGCCCTTGATAACGGGACAAAAAACAGTTGGAATACTTCTGTAATAGGAAATTATTGGGATAATCATACATCACCGGATACCACCCCCGAAGATGCCATTGTAGATACCCCCTATTCTTTCATCCAAGGCACCGCTAAAGCAAATGATTCCCTACCCTTAGCAGAAGTGCCCTACCACGATGGATCTCAAATAGAAATCAATGAAACCACGACGACTACTTATAATTGGGGCCAATTAGCGCGGGTGAAATGGTGGTGTGAAGGGGACGGAACAGAATCTAATCCCTATATAATCCAAGATTTAATTATTAATGGTAATAATGAGGGTAATGGAATTAGTATTATTAATTCCAATAAATATTTTATCATTGAAAACTGCACAATCTATAACTCTTCGGCAGACGGAGCGGGAATACATCTAAATAATTCAACAAACGGATTAATCCGCAATTGTAACATATCGAACAATAATGGATACGGGGTCTTCTTGGATTCAAGCAATGGAACTACTATATCCGAAAATATTATAAATAATAACCTGCTCGGAAGTAATTTATTTCAGTCAAATCAGAACGAAATTAATGGTAATCTAATCAAAGGGAACGGCCAAACAGCAATTCAAATCAATTCTTCTTATTCCAATATAATACTTAACAATACCATCCAGCAGAGTCCCTTCGGTCTATTAATGGAAAACAGCGGTGAAACCATTATTTCTAACAATACAATACAAAACAATGATAAAGGGATAAACCTCATTAGTTCAAATTCCAATAATATTTCAGATAATAAATTAAACACAAACACTCAGTACGGAATTTACATCGCCAATTCATCAGGAAATGAAGTTAGGGATAATGTTTTAAAGGAAAATAATTTAAATATCGCCCTAGAGCATTGTACCGCTTGTCCGGTCATCAATAACAACATAAACGGTAATAGTACCGATACCACGGGGATATATCTTTCTGGTTCTAACGGAAATAATATTACCCAAAATGAGCTAAAAAACCTAATGATTACTGGAATTAATATTTCAAGCTCAAACTCTAACAATATTACTAATAATGATATATTATTCAATGGGGATGGAATCTCTATTCAGGATAGTCTTGAGAATTTCATTTCAGATAATTCCATTTACAATAATAGTGAAAACGGGGTAATCATTATCAATTCCAACTTTACAATTATTTCAAATAATGAGATATTTAACAGTTCGGTCTGCGGAATGATTACCAATGCTTCTAATATGAATCAGATCAGGGAAAACTCGTTTCTTGGAAATCATATTGACCTTTCAATGAACGATAGTAATGATAATAAAGTTCTTGGGAATGAGGTTAATGGCAATAATGACCTTATAGGAATTTATTTAATACATTCTTGCGATAATAATCTCACGGAAAATGAGCTAAATGACTTGGAATACGGGATCAACCTTTCCAATTCAGATTCTAATAGAATCAAAAATAATAACATTACAACGAATTTAAATGCGGTCTATTTAATTGAAAGCAATAATAACATTTTTTCTGATAATAACATAACCTCGGAGGCTCAAGGAATCAATTTAGAAAGTAGCAATCAGAATTTAATTTCCATGAATTCCCTAAATATTAACAATGGAAGCTGTATTTCCCTGTTTGAATCCAACCATAATAATATTTCGGATAATCTCTTAGAGGGAGAGATCTATACTAAAAATGGATTATCTTTACTCCGCTCGAGTTTCAATAATATCACGGATAATGCGATATCTGACATAAATTATTATGGATTCAATATAACTGAATCTGATTTTAACATAATTATTGGCAATGATATTGAAACCGATTCAGATGGCATTTATGTAGAGGAAAGCAATAATAACACCTTCTCCGAAAATTTCATTAATTCAAACGGTAATGGGGTATATTTAGATAGTAGCCATGAGAACCATATCTCTGAGAATGTCATAAATAAAATTAACGGACACGGTATATCTCTTTCAAGTTCTAACCATAATAGTATTTCTCAGAACAATGTCTCCGAAACTAACGGAAATGGCATTAATTTATTAAATTCCCTTTATAATAATTTAACCAATCATCAATTACATAATTCGAAACAGTACGGAATCAGTCTAAACTGCTCTGAGTTCAACAGTATCATGAATAATAATATCTCCGCCGCGTCAGATGGCTTGCGTCTTGTTGAAAGCAATAATAATACCCTGCTCGGCAATAACATCACTTCAAATGCTAATGGCATATTCTTAGAGCACAGCGATGAGAACTCAATTTCTGAAAGTTCTATCAGTAATAATGGGGGAAATGGAATCGTTATTTCACATTCCAATTATAACAATTTAACGGATAATGAAATCTATGACTCTATCCATTATGGAATCAACATTTCCAACGCAAATTTTAATAGGATTAGTAATAATAACATTTCATCGAGTTCAGATGGGATATTTTTGTTCCAAAGCAATCAAAATGTTGTTAGAGATAACTCCATTAAAAATAATGAGGAAGATGGAATTATCATTTCTAGGTCTAGCAGCAATAATGTCACTGATAATATAGTTTTGAGTAATACTTTAAATGGGGTCCATGTATCCTTCTCTAATTTTAGTAGAATAATTAACAATACCATAGACCAAAATGCCAATGGAATCTATTTAGAAGGCTGCAACTTCATTTATATTGGAAATAACACGATAACTAATAATGATAATTACTCAATTTACTTCTTAAACGCTGATTATAATAATATTACTCAAAATAGTATAGCGAATAGCACTTTATCGGGTATTTATTTTAGCTCTTCGGACCTCAATAGGATTGAGAGCAATACCGAAATTTCCTACAGCTGTGATCACGGAATCTCTCTATTAAATAGCCACCAAAATTATATCTCTGACAACGGTATATATAAAAACGATAAAAACGGCATTTATATGTTCGGGGCCAACACCAATGATATTAACGAGAACCAAATATATCAAAATGGGAATTCAGGAATCCACATGCGTTCTTCCGATTCTAATACCATTCTTAACGGTAATGAGGTTTTGAACAATGGAAAGAGAGGGATCTATATGTACGAGTGTGGAGAAAACATTATCTCGGGTAATACAATCTCGAATCATTCTAAAGAGGGCATCTACTTGTATGATAGTAATGAGAATGTAATTTCTAACAACGTCGTGAGAAATAATTCGGGTTCGGGGATAAAAATCTATTGGAGAAGCGACTATAACGTTCTCAATGACAATATAATCCTTAGGAATAATCATCATGGAGTAGAGTTGAATGATAGTTGCTACGGAAACGAGATTATATACAATAACATTACGTTAAACGGCGCTTATGGTATAATACTAACCGATAAATGCTGTGAAAGTAATATCACTCGCAATTTTATCATTAAAAATCAAGGGGGGTGTATCAGCGAATCCTCTGACTGTAAGGCGAATCTCATTCAAGACAATTATTGCCAAGAGTCATCGGGACGTTGGTATTTGGATCCCATCGTAATTGACGATTCAAAAGCGAGCGGCGAATCCCTATGGGAATTCACATGGGCTGAAGCGGCGGAAATGCCCTGGTGTTTGGGAAGCGGGACGTGGAACGACCCATATATTATAGATGATCTCACTATAGACGCCGAACACTTCCAAGGGAGAATTGATTTTCCGGATCGAACGCATTCCCTTCAAGTTAAGAACTCCAACGCCTCTTTTATCATAAGCAATTCGACCTTTAGGACCTCCAGTTCTGATTCGCTCGCGTCGGGGATTTACTTATTTAATGTGAATGGCAGCCAGTTGATAGAAAATAATTGCTCATTAAATAAATTTGGAATTTATATAAAGCAGAGTAACAACAATACTATTTTGAACAATAATGTGAATGACAACGGAGATACGGGAGTATATATATTTGATAATGCCGTTAATAACTCACTTATAAATAACCAAATAAATAATAACGATGGAAACGGAATTAAAATCGAGAACGCAAATTCCAACCGCCTTAGTCAGAATACGATAGACCCTTCCGACATAGCAATCCTCATTTCTCGTGCTAATTTTACTCAAATCATTAACAATACCATACTCGGATATAATCAATACGGAGTGAGTATTGAGACTTCCAATAACAGTTCACTGTATAATAATACTATAAAAAATTCCCAAAATAAAGACTTCGGAATACTTTTGGGCGGATACAACCACACCCTAATTGATAATACGTTATACCGTTGCGGTATTGGGCTCTCTGGCTCTCTTGAAGAAATAGGCTCTTATGCCATCGAAACCTCGAACGTGGTCAATGGGAGAGGGGTTTATTACTATGAAGGACAAGTGAATTTGATTTCCGGCGATTTTGAGGTCGCCGGGCTCCCCGGACAAATTCTTTTGGTTAACTGCAACGATTCTATTGCCGCGGGAACGTATAATGTCTCCGATGGGACCATCGGAATTACGATATATTATAGTTATAACGTGACAATTTCCGATACCAGATCTTCAGGTTGCTATCGTGAAGGAATTTATGTTTATGGGAGCAGTAATTGCTCATTCAGTAATAATACTTTAAATGACAATAGGAATTACGGAATATACCTAACTGGAAATTCTTCCGGTTGTAATATCATTGGCAATACTTTAAATAGAAACGGACAATACGGGGTATATATAAATGGGTGTGATTTCTGCAATGTTTCATACAATAACGGGAGCACTAATGGGCATTCAACCATCTTTCTTTCAAACGACAGCATGAATTCCACCATCAGCTTTAATTGGATCTTAAATGACGGGAAAACTGCGATATGGATTGAAGATAGTCCCAGTTCCGTTTTACTTAATAACTCGATGTACAATTGCGGCATAAATATTATTGGTATAAAATCGGTGTTATCTTCTCATTCTATTTCCACCTCTAACCTTGTTAATGATAGGACCGTTTATTACTATAAAGGGCAAGTAAGCCTTGCATCTTACGACTTCGAATATAAAGGATCTCCGGGACAGATACTCTTGGTTGATTGTAATGACTCATTGGTCTACTCATCTGGATCGAACTATAACCTCTCCAAGGGGTCTATAAGCATTATGCTCCATTATAGTTATAATAATTCAATTAAAAATGGAGATATGTCATACAATACCATGTACGGGATATATTTCACTTATAGCGAGAACAATACCGTTTATAATAACACCATTTTGGGAAATACGGACTACGGTATTTATTTGCTAAATGAGAACCATTTTAACAATATTTCTAATAATATAATATCTCAAAATGGCGACGGAATAAAACTCGATACATATTGCCATTACAATACACTCCACAATAACACGATTACCGAAAATAATAACGGAATACGCTTTGAAAATGATTGCGACCGGAATAGGTTAAGTGAAAATAAAGTAGAAAATAATAATCCCGCCTATGGGGTCGTCCTCATTAGTGGGTGTGATTACAATGAAATAAATACAACAGTGTTAAATAATAACACGATTCGTTTACAAGACACATGTATACATAATACTCTCATTTACAATTCGATTAAAGGAAATTTTGGCGTTAATTATGGAATAAATTTAAACAGCGACTGTAGCTATAACGAATTGATTGACAATACAATAATTTTAAGTGAAGGAGAAGGAGCGATTTATCTTAATGATAACTGCAATTCAAATTTTATTAATAATTCCTTAACCAATCAGGGAATAATTTTAGCAGATAACTGTACTTTTAATATTTTATTTAACAATACGGTGAGTAATTTAAATGGGAACGGGATCACTCTAAAAAATAGGTGTAATAAAAATAAACTACTTAAAAATGATGTAAATCACAATTCTGAGTACGGAATTTACATAAATGACAATTGCGACTCCAACGAGATCTATTCTAACAATAACGTTTCCTTTAACGGAAATGATGGGATTTATGTAGTTCATCTTAGCGACGACAATAGCATTTCCGGAAATGTATTTAAAAATAATACGGAGAACGGTATCCACTTGTATGACCAATGCGACAACAATCAAATTTTTGGGAACATCGCCAACAATAATTCCGAGAACGGAATATATCTTAACGATGAGAATACAGAACTACGATATGGCGTTGATTCCCATGACTTTACATGGTATAACGATAATCATTCCGGATGGACCGAATTAACCCTAGATGACGACGAGGGAACTACGAGGAGTTTACCGTTTGATTTTCGCTTTTATGACAACACTTACACTAATATATATGTGAGTGCCAACGGATACCTTTCTTTTAATGGGAAGCTTGGAGGTTCTGACTATATCAATGAACCCCTTGCGGATAATCCGGATGGAAAAACCATTATCGCACCATTTTGGGACGATTTACAGACCGAATTCGGGAGGGGGACGGGAAGCATCTACTATAAGAATGGAACCGTTGAAGGAAAAGGGTACTGGGTAATCCAATGGGTCAATATTAGCCATTTTGATGGGGGTTATGTGGGTAATTTCGAAGCTATTCTATTTGAATCCGGCGATATCATCTTTAGTTATAAGAACATTAATTATACAAGTGAAGGATATACTTGCGGATTGAATTATGGAGATGATCCCAGCATCTATACGTCCTATACCGAACTAACGGCTTCTACCCAAAATCTGACTCTTTTATTTACCCTCTTTGACATTAGCAATACCAATAATATCTCCGATAACGAAGTTGCCTACAATCAGAAGTACGGTATCTCCTTGAGAAACATTCTTGATAATACACTTGTAGGTAATAATGCCTCATTTAATGAACTTTCGGGAATCTTATTTAACAAAAGCGGCTTAAATACCGTTAGCGAAAACCATATATGTAATAATTATTTTCACGGCCTCTATTTTTTCGAAAGCACAGACAATATCATCACAGGTAATAATAGCATAACCAACAATACCGGCCATGGATTATTTTTAAACAATATGTGTAATAACAACACCATTTCAAATAATACGATTAGCGGCAATAGTCAAAATGGAGTTGGGGTATTTAATAGTACCGAGGTAATTATTAGGGCGAATGGGTTCATAGGAAATATTGAGAGCAACATATTCCTTAATCTGAGCACCAATAGTTCGATTTCCGATAACTTGAAGATCCAAAATAGCGCTTATGGTATCTTTTTAGAAAACTGTAATGGGACACTCCTTCAAAATAATAATATCTTTAATAACAGCGTCAATGTTTTCCTTTCCAATAGCAATTCCAATAATATAACACTAAATACCATTACAAATAACACATCATATGGAATCAATCTCCTAAGTTCAAACAATAACCTAATTGCAAATAACAGCCTAAGCCTAAACGATTACGGGATTTATTTAGAAAACAGCGAAAATAATACATTATCGAATAACGATGTGATTACAAATGATATCGGAATTTTCCTAAATAATAGTGATTCAAATTATATAACCTCAAGGAATAATATTTATGATAATAAGTACTGCGGAATTAACGTTTCAAAATCAATTTTTATAGACATTATTGGAAATAATATAAGTGAAAATGCTTATGGAATCTATATTGATAGCAGTAATGCAAGCACTATCTCTACCAATAATTTCACCTCAAATGAACAAGGTCTTGTATTATTTTACAGTAATAA
>CAZDJH010000163.1:0-2772 GCA_964505645.1 uncultured archaeon
TATCGTTCCAATGCTCTTGGACATTAAAAATGAACCTGTACCATTTCCCGCGATTATTATTTTAACCCTTATCTTCGTAGGGCCCATATTATTGTTCAGTTTTATATGGTCGCCTGATTATTTCTGGGTGCTGGGGCTGTTTCTCTCGGTGCTTTTATTTATTCTCCTATTAGCGATTACCAAAAGCGGAAAGGAAAGTTCGGGCTTTTTCAACTAATACATTAAATATTATTATTTTTAACTATTATTTTTATAGGTTTCTTTATATGTGAATTTCATATGGGCAATGGATTTACTCGCACCCAACACGATAATGATGACATATATAATTCTCTTTGTTCTATGGATATTATGCCTTTTTCGGGATACTTACTTTGTGTACCGAAAAACGAAACAGTATGATGATATGTTCCTCTTCTTCATCCTTGCTATGATAATTCAGGTTATTGTGTCAGGAGTATTACCGGAATTAATAATTCCATTAAAAACACTTGAAGATACTGTAAAAGTAACCTTTTTTTATTTACCATATATTTTTGTTTCCGACTACACTATTTACTTTCAATCATTGGTGACCGTTCTCGGATTATTTATTATCGTTCCAATGCTCTTGGACATTAAAAATGAACCTGTACCATTTCCCGCGATTGTTTTATTAACGCTTTTTTTTATAGCGCCTATATTATTATTCAGCTTTATTTGGTGGCCCGATTATTTTTGGTTATTAGGATTAATCCTTTCGGTGTTATTTTTCATTCTTCTATTAGCTACTACTAGAAGTGGGAAGGAGGGGCTATCTGTAAAACAAGAAGCACCTTTTGCAATTCAGAGTGAAAAAACCACCACAAAAAAAACAAAAACCCGCAGTAAGACTCTTAGTGAAAAATTACAAGAAAAATTTGATAGTATCGATAAATTGATCAAGAAAGAAAGTTTTTCAGAAGCCGAAGCAGAACTCCAAGATATCATAAAGAGGACCTCTAATATAACCTTAGAGAGTAAACGAAACCATATTAAGGAACAAGCTAACAAAAAAATAATCCGAATTAACGAATTACAAGAAGAAAAAAAGCAAGAGCAACAAGAAAGAAAAAAGGAAGAATTAAAAGATAGATTTGATGACGTTCAAAAACTGATAAGTAAGAAAAGATTTGATGAGGCAATTGATTTAACTGAAAGCTTAATAGCAGAAGCAGAAGAACATTCACTTGTTTCACTTGTCGCCTTTTTGAAAACGCAACTAGATCAAATTAGAGAACTCGATAAAGTAAATAATATATTAGATATGTCAGAAGAAATAAAGATTGATTATCTAGCAGAGGCCTTGAGTTTAGAGAGGAAAGATCTTATCAATAAATTTGCTGATTGGAATAAAAGAAACATATTCGAATTTAAAATCGTTGGAGATATAATAAGGGTTGAATCTAGAAACATGGATGCATTCATATTGGAATTAGATAAATCATTCGAAGAATGGGAAAATTCAGACGAGAAAAAGTAAAAAAAAAGATTAACTCACTTTATTTTTCATTTTAACATAATTATTTTTATAGGTTTCTTTTTATTTAAACATTAAGAGGAATTAATTTAATTTGTAATACTATTTTGAATTAAAGAATGAATCTAAAAATGAATGAGGTCAAATTGGAGGATCTGCCGGGGGTTGGGGAAGCAACAATAAAGAAACTAAAGGATGCTGGTATCCTGACTGTGCGTTCCCTAGCGTTATATCCTCCTTCGAGATTACAAGAAGATGCCGGCTTAGGGGAGAAGATATCCGTTAAGCTCATAAAAGCAGCGCAGGATGTTGAGAATATAGGCTTTGAATCCGCTAAGGAGATTTGGGAAGAGAGGAGAAATTTAAAAAAAATAACTACAGGGAGCACCAACTTAGATGAATTGCTGGCGGGAGGTATCGAAACAAGAGCAGTCACCGAATTTTTTGGAGAATATCGAACTGGAAAGACCCAAATTATGCACCAATTATGCGTTAATGTCCAATTACCCTACGAACGAGGGGGACTGGAGGGGAATGCATTGTATATAGATTCAGAAGGAACTTTCCGGCCCGAAAGGATAATTAATATGGCGGAGGGACTTGATTTAGATTATAATGCAATTTTAAAGGGAATCACCATAGGGCGCGCCTATAATAGCGATCATCAAATGCTTCTTGTAAGGCAAGCACCTCAAATTATGACAAAAAAAAATATTAAGCTAATTATTGTTGATTCTTTGATTGGCCATTTCCGAAGTGAATATGTAGGGAGGGGCACTCTAGCCCATCGACAACAAACAATAAATCAACACCTCCACGATTTATTGCGTCTAAGTGAAGTATATAAAGAACTTGCTGTAGCTTTTACTAACCAAGTTTCATCCAAACCTGACGTATTTTACGGAAATCCCACCACGCACACAGGAGGAAATATAATCGCCCACGGGAGTACTATTAGGCTCTTCTTACGGAAGGGAAAAGGGGAGCAGAGAATTGCGAAAATAATTGATGCCCCCAATTTACCGGAAGCTGATGCGATATTTTCAATCACAGATGAGGGAATAAAGGATTAAAAAATTCAGCGACAGCGACAGAAATCCTCAAATGATGAATGTTAATTACAAATTTGATCCAATTAGCGAATTACTTTTTCATTATTTTATCTATTTTAATTCCTAAATTAAAACAATTACAATAAAAATAGAATCTCCATTATATAAAATATAAGATAATTCAAATATAAGATAATTCAAATATAAGATAATTCAAATATA
>CAZDJH010000163.1:2872-8216 GCA_964505645.1 uncultured archaeon
ATATAAGATAATTCAAATATAAGATAATTCAAATATAAGATAATTCAAATATAAGTCCTGATTATGGTAAAAATCACACTCCTTGTAGATGATCTGAACGGTTCGCTTGAAGGATATACACGTTCTTATGGTTTCTCTGCTCTTATTGAACTTGAGGGTCAAAAGATTTTGTTTGATGCAGGCACTCATGTAAAACCCTTAATTGGTAATTTGAAAAGATATGGATGCCCCCCTCAAGAAATAGATTGTGTCATTCTAAGCCATAATCATTATGATCATACTGATGGACTCCCGGGGATATTAAATGAAAATAAAAAAATCCCTGTTTTCGTTCATAAACAATGGGACGCTAAGGTGAGCTTTAAGGGATTTCAGGTTCCAAGGACTAATAAAAAAGTAATTAAAAACGCAAGGGCTCTAAGCGAAATCTCTGAGAATATTTTTATTACGAATGTTTATCATTCTCACGATTATGGGGGAATACAAGAACACGCGTGTTATGTTCAAGCTGAGGACCTATATATATTGATCTCGGGATGTTGTCATCCGGGATTAAATATTTATTTAAAAGATAGAAAAGACCTGGATATTCCACTAGACGCGCCACTATCTATTATAGGGGGCTATCATGGCTTTAGTTTCACTGATCAAGAGGCTAAGAAACTCTCTCCGCAGCTAAATGAAATAATTGTGTGCCATTGTACCTCTAAAGTCAAACAATATCAACAACAATTTAAGGAGAAATGTTCGATTGGGATTGTGGGCAAAACATACCCATTTTAAAGGATTGCGAAATGATTATGAGGGTTTATTCTACTAAATGATCCCTTTCTTGTCTTTTTAACGAAAAATGTTTTATTAAATGAAAGAGAAGAAGCGGAAAATATGCAAGACTAAAAATAATATATTCAAAGGCAAGTATTATCAAAAAAATGAACATTAACACGAATAATAATACCTCAATTGTTAAACAACCCTTATTATTATAATATTTAAAGTCAAAAAATGAACTTGGATTACTATATTGGCGTAAATATGATTTTAAATTATATTCTTCCTCTTTTGTTATTAATAATTTCGGTCCCCACAGTTTATTATGAAATCCCAAAAAGTTCGTACCCCAATCAAATGTATCGATTGTGATATGCAATATATAGGAAAACCCTCCGATCAATAAGACCGGGAAAAAAATTAAGATCCCTAAGATCCCTAAAATCACCCCTGGAATAATAGAGTGGGAAATTAGCATTCGATGATTTCGGTTTTTTTGGTATTTCGAAAAAAATACATCGAAATCGGGAATAATACTTAATAGAATAATTAACCCAAATTCAAATGGTGTGAAATGAAAAAAATAACTGAATAGCGATGCAATAATAGCGCCAATTGCGTAATGTGAGTTTATATGAATAAGATTCCCCCAAATTTATGTAAGATACTTCTATAAATATATAATTTTGTGGTCTTTATAGAATCTATCTTTTCTATTCCGTAATTAGTAAAAATTATCCTCCTATTTAGATTTTTCATATTTATCCTAAATTATCTAATAATTTAAGATATTTACCTATTTCTATTTCGAGAGAGTATTATTTACTATATACCATTAAAGTAAAAATATAAAATAAAAAAAAGAGAATTTGTAAATCTATAACTTTTTATGGCATAGCCACCAGTCTAAACACTCATAGTCCTTTCCCGCATTCGCTAGACGCTCCCTTACAGCCTCAACTGACTTAGCAGGGGGGAAGATGACATGGTCGCCAAAAAGCTCATTTTCTGGCCAATTCGCGGGGATAGCAACCTTATTTGCATCAGCAGTCTGCAAGGCTTTCACACATCGGACAATTTCGTCCATGTTCCTTCCGATTTCCTTTGGATAGTAAAGGATTATGCGAATAATGCCCTCAGGATCAACGATAAATACACTACGCACTGTAGACGTCCCTTGTCCTGGGTGGACCATTCCCAATTGATTAGCAACTTGACCGTGATCTGCAATAATAGGAAATGGAATCTCAACATCTAAGTTTTCTTTTATCCATTCAATCCATTTAATATGTGAAAATACTTGGTCTATTGATAATCCTATTAAACGGGTATTTAGTTTTTTAAACTGGTCGTTCCGTTTCGCAAAGGCATGGAATTCAGTGGTGCATACGGGTGTAAAATCTGCTGGATGACTGAATAAAACAAACCAGTATTCACCGTTTTCGGTCGCGTCCTCTGGTAAATTATAATCTCCTTGAGTTGTAGTTACTTTCATTTTTGGAAACTTATCGCCTATTAAAGGGATTCCTCCCATTTCTGAATCTGTCATATTATTTAAACCTCTATTGTTTAGATTTCTTTTATTTGTTAAGTATTATTTTAATGAATTAAATTTAAAACTTGTTTTAATAATTTATAAAATTAGAAAAATAATCCATGAAAGAATTTTTAAATTGGATTCTAAACAAGTAATCGCTTTTCCTTTTAACAATATTAATTAAAGGATTATCTATAATCTAAATAATTAATAAGATGCAAGTTAGAACTTAATTGAAGTCTCCCCGCCCTAAACAGTACAGTTAAAAGATTAATTTTCCCATTTTTCGTAAAACCTTTTTCTTACTTGATCTTTTTCTTCGAATCCAAACACACCCTTCTCTTCTACTCCAAAAGATGCCGCAGCCGAAGCTAAAAATCCTGCTCTCTTAATATCGTTCCATAGTTTCTTGGAATTTAGAAATTCATATAAGAAGATAGCTAAATAGACATCTCCTGCACCAGTCTCATCCTTTACTTGCCTTGCCCTAAAAGCAGGAATGATTAGGGTCTCATTTCCTTTTTTTGTAATTAGAGAGCCTTTTTCTCCTAAGGTCATAATAGAAATCCCAGGAAATTCTTGAAAGAATTCCATAACCTCTTTATGATCTCTTTTGTTAGAGATAATCCTCATTTCTTCTTCCGACCCTTTTAGAATGAGCCGTTTTCCCAGTAGATTAATTATCTTCTTTAAATTTTCCATTTTTTCCTCTTCATGTATGAGGGATATCCCGCCTTGGGAGTTAATCTCTCGGATAAATCCTTGAACATCGATCCCATAATAGGAATTTGGAAACACTTCGACCATCTTAGAAATATACTCATATGAGATTTCATTACATATGGGGACAAATACAACGGCATCCACTGCCTTATCTAAGTATTTTTGTGGTATATCATTAACCCTTAGGTTAGGAGCTTTTGACTTTAAAGTTAACTTTCTCGAATGGTTTTGATAGTCTAAAATAAACTCTGTGTTTTCACTCTGGATATTATTAATTGCCTTTAAATCGATGGACTCACATTTTAATCGATTTAAATGGATATTTTGAGTTGATTGTTTATTAAAATTGGAAATAATGGAGATATTTACTTTATGTCGTGAATATTTTTTTAAAGACCTCGAGCAATACGAGACAGACCCCCCCAAGGATTCTTCATATTCTTTCCCAAATTTGATAACGATATCTATCGCAATATGGCCGATAAAAAACAGATTTAGCTTTTTTTTCATTTACTGGCCTTTTAGTTGATTTATTATAGAGTTTTTTTCTTTCAACTTTTTCTTTAATTTATTTACTTTCCCTTGTAAATCTTCAATTAAACTCGACATCTGACCAGGTTGCGCTTTGATGGCTTCCAATTGATCTTGTTCCAATTTCTCTCTTAGCCGCTCGTTCTCCTTCTCTGTTTCCTGGAGCTTATCCAGTACCTCCGTCATCTTGACGGAAACACTGCTGACTTGGTTTTCAAACTTATTGATTTTATCGGTTAAAGTTTTAATTTTCGCGTTTTTGTCGTCTATTGTCTCTATTTTGGATAATATATTATTATTCTTCTGTTCAAGTTGTGCTTGTAAATCCTCGAGCTTGTTGTTGTTGACTTTTTGTACCCGTTGCAGTTCTTGCTTTTCTTCTGATAATCTCTTTATCTTTTCCTCTAATTCTTTTATCTTTTCTTCCTTTTCTTCTCTCTCGTTTTTTAGCGATTCATTCTCCTCTCTCAAATGCTTGAGATCATCAAGATTTTCCTGAATTAATGAGGGTTTTTCCATTTCCTCTTCTTTTTTTTTTCGATATGATGTTAAGAAGCTCATATTTATTTACAATTCCTCTATTTTTTTATAATAAGAATCTTATTTTATTCTATTAAAGTTTACTATACGAATTATTGGGGTTCTTTAAGTAATATTCCAGAGAAATAGCCCACTGCATAATCGCACGGACCTGACCCCCCACTCACTTTATCATAACTGGTATAATACTTCAATTTCTCGCCTTTTGTTGCTCCTAGATCTTTTGAAGTCAACATTAACGTAGCAATAGTTTGACCTCCGCATACAGTTGTTTTATTGGCATTTTTGAAGGTTTTTTGGGGGTCCAGCTTAATAAACGCATCGATGACATCTCGGTCCCTTTCTTTCATTTTTTTAATATCCGACTGAGGTTCGGACATATTTTTTATGAGTGTTTTCAACACGATTACGGAAATGATAATCATCCATATAACCATCAGGACACTCCCCATACCTAGCCAATATATTGTTTCTATAAAACATACCTATTTGTTTAAAACGCGGTTCATCACTCATCATCATAGCATACTGAATATGTTCAAAATCTGCCTGTGGCCTATAATATGGCTGCTTCCACAATTTATTATAACGTCTGCAAATCTCTACCGGGTTTCCTTTTTCACTAAACTTCCAATCTTTTGCAATATTACAAACCACATCAACATCAAAATAAACATACATACGTGCAATGTTTTCAAAACCCGCATAACCACCGTCAATATATACACGGATCGGATCAATATGCTGAAGGTTCTTCAGCTTTAAAATAAAAGGTGAAAGGAAATGTGATTCATCCTCACGTCCGTTTGTAATATGGAAGTTAAGTGGTAGACCTGGGTTTATACAGCGTAGGTTGTGCCAGAGATAACACCAAAGTGCATAATGTCCATTCCAATCAGCCTCACAGTCTTTCTTTTTAGCAGGTATTGGACATGAATCCAATACGACCTCCTCACCCAGCAATATATCTTGTTTCAACAATTCCTGTCTATTTGCTTCTATAAAAGCATCCAATAACAGTTTACTTCCTTTACTATTAAGTCTTTTAGTGAGGAAATGATATAACGTGTTATAATCAGGTATTTCTTTAAAACCAAGATCATCAGCCAAATTTGGTGTAGCAACTAAGCCATTCCAAAGCTCAGTAAGAAACTTGTAAGGTTTTAATTTAAAATAAATCAATGTCTTCAACATTGCATCCACAGGGAATTTGAAACGATATTATTCACCATATAACTCCTT
>CAZDJH010000164.1:0-8193 GCA_964505645.1 uncultured archaeon
ATAATATCCTGGATGCGGGGGACCACGGAATCTATTTTCTCCAGCACCCCTTCATAATACCTTTTTCTTCGATGATAAATTAATTAAATTAAACTTTTCTGGATTAGGATTAACTTGGCTTCCGGAAATCATTTATAAATTTACTCATCTAAAAAGGTTAGATTTAAGCAACAATCAAATCGAATCAATCGGAGAAAATATAAAAAATTTAGAGAGATTAGCCTCTTTAGACCTTCAAAGCAATTTTTTAACTGACGTTCCAGAAGCGGTTTTTGGATTAAGTAATTTGAAATATCTGAATCTCGGGAGAAATTGTCTCGAAAATATCTCGAATAATTTAGGTAAATTGGAGAAATTACAGGATTTAAATCTCATCCACAATAGATTAATGTTTCTCCCCGATTCTCTACCCTCCTTAGGACATTTAGAACGGTTATCTCTACGCTCTAACAAACTTATAGAACTCCCAGAAAATCTTGGTGACCTAGAAAAATTAAATTACTTAAACCTACAAGATAACCTTTTGGAGAAACTGCCCGAGAGCATTGGGAATCTATCTAACTTAACGCGGTTAGATTTACGTTCTAATAGGTTAAGAAAATTGCCCGAAAGTATAGGCGAATTGAGTAAGCTTGAACGACTCGAATTAAGCATGAACAATTTGATAAGCTTACCTTCATCTATAGGAAAGTTATCCAATTTAATTGAATTTGGATTATATCATAATGAATTAATAAGTATTTCAGAGCCAATTGAGCACTTGAATAATCTGGAAATATTAGATCTTCAGTATAATCAACTCAGCACCCTTCCAGGGGGATTTTGTCAGCTGAATAAGTTGCGTGAGTTGAATCTCTCTCGGAATTGTTTAAACGAGTTACCAAACGATTTTGGACAACTAAAGGAGCTCCAATTCCTTAATATCAGTCATAATAATCTCAAAAAACTTCCAGAATCGCTTAAAAGTCTTAAAAACTTACAAGTTTTAAATATAGAAAAAAATCCTCTTGTTAAAATCGGGATGGAGTTTAAAAAACCTCCTGATTTAATACGAATTCTAAAATAATTATGTTTCTCTCTTTTTCGTAATAAATTCCGGGTAGCCTCCCGTAAACACTTTGGGGATGTTTAAAATCTGATTCTCTATAAATTCGGTTAATAATTGTGAATTAGAACTTTCTATACATATACTATACCATACTTTTCTAAGCATTTTAACTTTGGTTCTCTCCAATTTAAAAAAACTGCTACTATGATCGAATTTATATATTCCTTTTATCTGGAATCGAGATTTTTCAATTTTAACCCTTTTCGGTTTTCCTTTGGCTAATTTTGAGATAATTAAATCAATTTTTTCCTCATAAGGGCTATTTTTTTGTTGTTGTTTTAAAATTTCCACGATGTCGTTCAGATTTAATCCTTGCTTGGGATTAATCGACTTACTTACGTGATATTTAATGCATTTTTCCCATAACTCAGCCCCCCAATCCGTTTTTTCTAGTAATATTTTAAGCTCGAGTTTAGGTTTAAATTCTCTGGGATGTTCACCACCCCGTTCCTTTAGGCCTAACTCAGGAACCGATAAATCATAATAATAATCGGTCCTATGTTCTGGATCTGCATTAAGTAATTTTTTCCTATATTCTTTTGAAAGGGTTAGCTCTTTCGAATGCATTTCTCGGGTAAATACTCTCCATTCCCACAAATTTATTTTTTCACTCCCATATTTTATTTCTCTATGTGTTCTTTAGGTATATTCACAAATACTGAAGAAGAACTTGATAGGTTCTGCATTGCTGGATAAAACTCATTATAAAAAACTTGCAATTCCTTATAAATATCATGTTTGTTGATGGGACTTAACCCGATTTGATTTCCCAGGTAGCGTAACTTACAATATATTTTAGAACGGGGGGCCTTATCTTTTAAATCGGTTTTCCGCTCAATTGTTAACTTGTATACTCTATTTGAATTCATATTGACTGTGAGAAAGCCATAGCTCCTAAAAAATGTGTATCCCTCAATTTCGATTGAGGGGTGAAAAATATCGTCTAATTCTGCCTTAGATGAGATTAAAGTTGACCTAATGGGAATTAAACTTTCTTCCATAATATAGAATTCGGGTTGATTTTTAATCATCTTTACAATGTGGCCTTCGGAGGGGAATTTATATCTGATTTTATTTCCTTCAACAGTAACCTTTAGAGAAGGGACTGGAACCCCCAAATGCCCCGTAATAAAATTCCGATTTTTGACTAAAATTCTCGGTTCTTCTTCAAATGTGGAAAAACTTTTAGATTTTTCTATGATTTTGTATAAGCTTTCCGAAACTTCTCCATAGGAGAACCAATTAGGGTCTATCGGAAAAAATCCAGATATACTTTTTCCAAAAGGCTCCTTCCAAAATACTTGTTTTTCGATATAACGTTCTGAAACCAACGTTGATCCTGACCATTTTTTAGAAATATGTGCCAAACATCCATATTTCCTTAAAAGACTGCTAAGGTTTTTCTTGAACTCAATTTCTTTATTTATGAGTGAAGGATCAATCTTAATTTCCAACCGACAATACTTTTCGCGTTTTAAATATTCTCCCGTCAAACGGGGATATTCCAAGTAATTACTGGCGTCTTTAAAGCATAAATCATAATATTCGACACCTGGATCAATCGTAATCCGTATTAAATCCTCCCAATCCTCTTTTATTGGTAAAAAATGATGCCGCCTATACTGTGTCATTACATATGGAAATAAGTTATTATAAAAGAGAGGTCTTATCCTGTTATTTAAGATAATTTTAAGATTTTGGGAGAGGTGAGTGTCTAATTCACTCGATCTGCAAATAAGAGTAATTATCTCTTTTAATTTTAGTTCTGATTGAATTTTATCCATTGTTAAGTCTGTTTTTGCTATCCTACTCTTAGTCTTGAGGGTAGAATCTCTTAAAACTCCATCCTCGGAAGCTCGTTGAACATCTACTATCATATCGCCCGATAATTGAATAGAACCTCCATCTATCAGCTTTTGATGGATTTCGGAGTGGCCATCTATATTTAAAAGACCATGAAAGAAAAAATCATCTTGTTCTACAGTAGATTTTATTTCCAAGATGTTAAAAACATCATTTTCATTGAGACTTAAAATATTTTCCTCTGGTAATGCTTCATATTTTCTTGCTTTCACCGAAAGGCCAGGTTTTAATCCGATTTTTGAACCAAAGTACAGGGTTTTAGTAAATGGCGAGTTGTAAAATACCTTTTCCTTGAACCCTATGTCTAAGAGATCGTTTATTAAATCATTTTGATCATATTGATAGAAAATATACCGCAACTCAGATCTCTCGAGATTAATGGATGGGCTTAATGACTTAGATGAATTACTTTTACTCATCCTATGTAAATTGAATTATTAAATTTCCTTATCATTAGTATGTCTTTATATGCTTAAATACTCTTCCCTTTATCAAAGAGAAGGAATATATTTTAATGTAAAAAAGATATAATTATTAATATTAGTAATCTTATAATCAGCGTATCAACGCGAAAATTTCAATTCCATTATGAATTTTTTATATATAGGGCATAGGGGCACTCGAAAGAACTATGATGAAAATACAATAGGAGCTTTTTCAAGGGCTTTAAATATTGGCGCAAATTGCATCGAATTGGATATACACAAAACCGAGGATGATAAGATAGTAGTAATTCATGACCCCACTTTTGATAGAACTACTAACGGTCATGGTCTTGTTAGAGATAGTAAATACTCCGAAATTAAAGCCCTTCGGACTACCGAACATAATGAAGAAATCCCTCTTCTTACAGATATTTTGTCCAAATTTGAAGGTAAAGTTAAGTTTATGATCGAATTAAAGGGTGAAAATGTCCTAGATTCTCTATTAACTATTATCGATCCTATTTTTCTCTCAAGAAAAATTATTAGTAGTAGAAAAGTATCTGAATTAAAAACTATTAAAGAAAAGGTTTCCAATGCGAAGATCTGTTATAATATCACAAAAGGAATTGGTCTCTCACTAGAAAAGTTTTTAGATTTAGGTAAAAAAGGAGATTTATTATTCAATTTTGATATGGTAAGCCTTAGAGCATCTTTAGTTGAAAAAAGATTCATAGAGACTTGCCATAAAAATAAAATTCTTGCTCTCTCATGGGATTTTATGAAATATGACAATCCTTTGGAAAAGCAAAAGCACTTAATTAAATTAGGAATTGACGGAATACTTTTCGATGATTATAAAAACATTAAGCCAATAAAAAAAATGGTTAAATAGGCAATAGATTTTAATTTTAATACATTATTTAAAATACAGAGATATCGCATTTCATTCTTTATAAATAATGCATGTGATATGAAATCTAAGAAAACTTATGAACCTAATTAAAAAATATGGCTAAAAACGTCTCATTATTATCAAAAAATGAATTATTAGCAAGAGCAGAAAAGTTTGTTTTCTCAACTGGAATAAATGACGGTGCGTCCCATTTATCCAAGAGCAATACTAAATACGGCCTTGCTCAAATGCATCTTATTTTGGAAAAATATGGGTTTGAACCTAAGGCAGCTTTTATTTCTTCTCCGGATGAAACCATCTCTCGAAATATTTATCGATGGAGTTCAGGATTTGGCTATGGAGGTCGTATAAATTGGGGAGATGGAACTAATAAAATTATTTTTTTAAATACAAAACCTAACCAATGCGGAATATTAGCGGGAGGATTAGAAGTACCTCCAAAACCACGGGATATAATAAAAAAGATCAGTCATCTTCACGAAGAGAATTTATATTACGACGATATCTTATTAAATTTAGATTATGGCGTTTCCAACCACTTTATAGATTGTTTTAAAGTAAAAAAAACCCTAGATAATGATCTACCCCCTTATTGTTTTATGATCCACGGCTCAGCCCCCGAATTTAGAACAGATAAATATGGTTTGGGGATGTACATAGATAAATCGAAAATTCTTAGAGCGCGGGCTATTAAAGAGGAAACAATTTTCGGAACCCAGTATATATTATTAGACAATGATGCAACCGAATATCTCGAATTAAATAATAAGGTTTTAGATTTCTCCGATAAAAAAAGGCGATTGATTGCGGAACATATTTTTGGTAAGGACTACAAGGTAATTTGCTCCCAACCTCACCAATTTCTCTATGATTATAATAACATCTATTTGGGGTGCAATTGTACGGATATTCGAGCCCCCCAAATAGAGCATGACGTTTTTCCAATCGCTCTACAAGCAGACGCTCCTGCCTTTTTATACCAAGGTAAAGCAAATTTCTCAGATTCAGTTCTAAAAAAGCTAGATTTTTTCGAAAGGGCGAACGATTTAGAAATACTTGATTTGCTCAGAAATGCAAATATTTTACCTCACGGAGCAGGATACTCTTTTCCAGATATAAAAAGCATTAAAACTGTTTTGGAAGTTAAAAAAAAACGGTTTTTTGTATGTACTATGGTGCAGAATCCTCATGCAACCAAGATTTTTGAAAATACAAAAAACTTACAATATATCTATCGGGGAAAAGAGATTATCAAGAAAGTTAACCAATTAGACCTGGGTAAATATATTACCAAGTTAAATCCCATTTATTCATTAAAGTTCTAACCGTACTTTATTCTTTAAAACTTAATTACATGAATCTCAATTATTTTATACTTTAAAAGTTCTTATTGTATTTGGCTATAGGTTTCATTCGTTCTTTATCTATATTATGTTCTCTAATGATAATTAACCCCTTTTCATAGAGATCAATCTCAAGAAATGATTGATCAAATCGATTTCTTTCAAGATTACCCCCATTTGAAAACACTGAATTTCCAATTTTAATATTAAAATTGATACTGGGGCTACTATTCAGTATCAGATCTGCTTTAGATGATGCGAATTGTGAGAGAACATCACCCGAATCCGATAACTCGGTTCTCCAAACACTTACAGGTGTGGGCAAGCAAGGATGGAAAAATGCGACCCCTATGACTTGCTTATCGTTTCGTTCCTGAATGTTTTCAATCGCACGAGAGAGTCGCTTTCGGCCTATGAATCCGTATCTGGAGTCAACTGTGGTGGAATTAATACCTTGGAAAAAGAGTTTTTCGTTTTCAAAAGTCGGATTCTGAGAGCCTATATATTTTTCCCAGTATTTCCATGCGGGGGGCCGCATATCAGTGTAACCAGGGACTATTAGATGAGGATATTTTAGCTGGTCTAACTTTTCTTTTGCTAAAAGATACTCCTCTTTATGCCCGTTTTTGGTAAGATTCCCGCAATGAATAATTAAATCCACATTAGAAAGATCATTAACTTTATTAATTACGTTGTCAACTATGTCTCGATTTTCATTTGTAGAGATTAATGTATTTGAAAATTGAATTAATTTGCAATAGGGTTGTCTTTTGGGGTCACTCTCCGAGATGGAGTAATACTTTATTATTCGCTGTAAATTTTTTGGTTTTTGAGAGCCTAAAATGGGAATAACTTTAATATTAAGCTTATTATCCTCTATATCGATAATACTATACGTAAATTCTTCTCTATATCTTGTTTTATGAGATGAAAAGGTTCCAGCATTGAATATAAAAAAGTTTTTATTCGTTGTCTCAACAGAGTATAAATTTGAAATATGCCGGTGGCCGTTCAATACCAGGTCTGTATTCGTGTCAATCAACATTTTGAGCATATTCCCAGAATCATCGATGGCGGAGCGTTCTCTTCCCGTATTTGGAATGGGTATGAGTTGATGATGAAAGCATATGATCTTTAGTTTTTCTTGTCGCTCAGGGGAATTTAGTTTCGATTCTATACTATTTATTACATTATGATGAATAATTCCTGAAGGCAAATCGGGCTTTGTGCTATCGACCCCTAACATGTATATATGTTCATTTTCGTAATGGATAAACCGTTCACCGATCATCTCCTCAAATAATAAATATCCGACATTAAGCGTATCGTGGTTCCCTATTAAACAGAAGAGGGGTGCCTCCTTAGAGAGGGGGTCAAATTGTTTAAATAAGTCTAAAGCGTATTCATAATCCTTAAGCGTTCCGAAATGAGTAAGGTCACCCAAATGGAGAAAAAGGTCAACATCTTTGATTTTATTAATCTTTCTCAAGCCTTCATCGAAAACTTGTTTATTAAATTGGTATCCCGTGTGAGTTATGTGAGTATCTGAGATAATGACGATTCTCGTTGGATTTATAACATTTTTGTCATGAATCTTAACTCTTGTTTCAAACATTTTTTCAATTATAAATATAGTTTTTACTTACTTCTCTTATGAGAAATTTCTATTTCTATAAAAAGATTTAGTTTGTATATCCTATAAACTATTAAAATTTGTTTTTAAAACCCAAAAAGGTATCTTTTCTTATAATCCCAAAAAAAAGTAGAGAATTCCTAAATATAGCTTGAACAACAATATTTAGTAAGTTATATAAACAAGTTAGGGATATTTAATTTAAGAATCAGTTTTCTTTCAGTAATTATGAATAATCGAACTAATTTAATTCAATTTAAAAGTGTATCAAAAAGGTATAGGGACTTACTAGCATTAGATAACATTTCATTTAATATAAGAAAGGGGGAGATATTTGGATATATTGGTCCAAATGGAGCGGGAAAAACCACTACTATTAAAATTTTAGTGGGTCTACTAAGAAATTTCGAGGGAAAAGTTCTTATTAATAACAAATCCATTAAAACTGAAAGAGAAAATTTACATAACTTAATAGGGTATTTACCTCAGGAAGTAGGTTTCCAAGAATGGAGAACGGTAGATCATACACTAAATACATTTGGAAAATTATCAGGACTCACAACATCAAAACTGGAAAAAAATATCGAAGGGGTTCTAGAGATTGCGCATCTCACAGAGGTTAGGTATAAAAAGATTTCCCAATTATCGGGGGGGATGAAACAAAAACTATGTTTTGCTCAAGCAATTTTGCATAATCCCGAGATTTTAGTCTTAGATGAACCACTTTCGGGATTAGACCCTTCCAGTAGATATCAAGTTAAAAAGATTATAAAAGACTTTGCTAAACGAGATGTTTCAATCCTATTTTCATCGCATATTCTATCAGATGTTCAAGATTTTGCGGACAGAATTGGCTTATTGAATAAAGGAAGATTATTAGAGGTGGGCAGCCCTGAAGAACTTCAAAA
>CAZDJH010000165.1:0-8157 GCA_964505645.1 uncultured archaeon
TAACCTTAAGAAGGAGAATATTAATCTTGATCAAAATACTTTATAATTACACAAATTTTAATATAATAAGAGGAAAGTATTAATAGATTTAAATAATTTAAAAAAATTAAATATCTATATTTGTCAGTTTGTAGTTATAAAGGAAAAATAAATAACATATAGAGAGATTGAAATGAAAATAACCAAGGATGATGGGTCAAAGGAAGAAGTGATGACGGTCTGGCGTGAAGGCGATGTCGTAAAGATGATAGATCAGCGACCGCTCCCCCATAAATTAGAGTTTGTAGATTTAAATAATAGAGAGGATATTTGGCATTCCATCCACGATATGTTGACCCGAGGTGCCGGTGCTATTGGAGTTACCGCGGGATTTGGTATGGCACAAGTTGCCTTAAAGAATGCGGACTTGTCCCCTGAAGGTTTAATCAAAGAACTAAAAGATGCAAAAGAATACCTTGATACAGCGCGACCGACTGCAGTTAACCTAATGCATGCTACTGAACGTACACTGGAAAAGGGATTAGAAGGGGCTGAAAAAGGTGACTCCTCGGCTATTGTAAAGGCCGTTGTTGATGAAGCTGACGCTATTTGCGAAGAGGATCAATGGGCTGCGGGAAAAATGGCTGAATTTGGGGGAGAACTTATAGAAGATGGCTGGTCAATTTTAACTCATTGTAATGCCGGAGCATTAGCATTTAGCGGGCTCTGGGGTACTGCTACAGGGCCAATACGTTGGGCCCATAAACATGATAAGAAAGTATTTGTCTTTTGCGATGAGACTCGACCCAGGTGCCAAGGGTCTCGGTTGACAGCGTGGGAAATGGCTCAAGAAAAAATTCCTTATGCGATAATTGTTGACAATGCAAATAGTCATTTTATCCAAAGGGGAAAGGTGGACGTAGTGTTTGTAGGTAGTGACCGCATTGCAGCAAATGGAGATGTATGCAATAAGATCGGAACGCTTGGAATCGCATTAGCGTGTCACCACTATGATGTACCATTTTACGTGGTAGCACCTCGAATGACCATTGATTATCGAATGGACAACGGAATGGATATCGAAATTGAAGAAAGAGATGAGGAAGAGGTCACGTGTATGTGGGGCGTCGATTATGACACTTTAGAAAAGAAAAAATTGCGAATAGCTCAAGAAAATGCAAATGCAAAAAATATTGCATTCGATGTTACCCCAGCTGAGCTCGTCACAGGAATAGTCACTGAATATGGAGTATTAGATGCCTCACGGGAAGGTTTAGCTAAGATAAAAGATTTAACTCCCGGATAATCATTTCGTTTAAAAACTCATTGCGTTCGAGAAATGAATCAATTATGATTTCTTCTCCTTTTTATTTTTATTACTCAAATGAAACAAATCAGTTTTGATTTATAAACCAGATATTTTTTAAAAAACATCCACTTATCTACTTAGATTTATAAGTAATTTTGAATATCGTTATAAAAATACAATCGTGAGTCATTATGTCTGATTATATTGAAAAATTCGAATTTAAGGAAGAACCCGAACAGCTAACCTATATGGAAGGTGAGCCGTTAAAAATAAACGAAGAATTCAAGTTTTATCATAATAAGCTGAGATTCCGTAAGGAATTAACACCTCTTCAATATTTACTTAAAGATTACGTGAATACAACCATACAAGCTGCTGGAATAAGAGATACATATTTAAAAGTAGCATATACGGAATCCTACCTACTTGTAGTTTTTACAGACCCCGAAACTATAAAATCCACAAATAAAATAATTGATGATCATGCTCATATTACCTTAGAAAAAGAATGTTATTATTTAGAAGCTAATTCCGATTATATGCTTCTTCTCACCAAAGATATGGAAGCGATTTCTAAGGGAGTAAAATTTATGGAAGAGATTCTCAATCAAGTGCTAGAGGAATACTTCAGAAGGAAGGATTTTGACAAATTTATCAAGATTAGACCTTTTAAACTTTCTAATTGCAACCTGGAATTCTAATATTTCCTATTTTTCTTTTTCGGCATTTTTCTATTCTGCTAAACTTGTTAAGTCTGCTAAATAAATTAAAATTAAATATTATAATTCTATTTATTATTTGGGAGATGTATTGAAGCGACAAAATCCCAGGGTGTCTTCTATAGGGAGTGAATTCCCTATAGGAGCACAATAAACTTTCCCTCTCCCTATTAAATATATAAAAAAGCACTTTCCATCCCTTATAATCATCATAAATATATTATTAGGATTTAGATTTCTTTAGATCTATCTACTATATGATTATTAACAATCCCCGGAGATCTAGAGATATTCCCCATAATAATCGAGATTTCTGATCTTTTCGTTTCTTTACCGAAATGCCTCCGAGTAGAACGGTTTGAAGACCGAGAAAATATACAATTATAGAAGATGTGGGTTTCACAAGAGTAATAACAGCTCCAAACAGTTGAGTCGTTATGCATGGCTGTATCTTGCACCATTCTTCAGTTTTGGTTAATGGTTGATAGAGAAGAACCTTGAATCGGTCCCCATAGACCTATCCCCATGCAAATAAAAAGAGTAAAATGATACAAAATACAAGAAAAGGATTAAAAATGATTTTATCCTTCATATTATTACTTCTTAAAATTAGAGATTCAAACCTTAGAGATTTAAATAATTTAAGAATTAGATATTTATAAATATGAATTAATATTATATCCTATAATATAAGAGAAACTCTAATAATACTAATCATATATTTTGTGAATCTTCTTGAAGTTTTGTGTATTTCCCTTAAATGAAAAGAGTCTCTTTATATTTCGGGTTGTGCTATGTATCTTATCATGGACTTCCATTTTGTTAATGGTAATTCCCAGTATTATCTCCTTTAATTTTTATATCTTCTGCTACTACACCTTTCAAACCAATTTATGGGTTCTTTTATGGATTACTATTGCAGTCATCTACAGCAAGAGGGAGAAAAAACCCTTCATCCTCTCTTCGGTCGTGCGAGGTGCGATAACAGTCTATATTACAATTACATTTCTGGTGTTTGTAACCTTGCTTCAGCTGTTTTATTTTCCAACCGACCCGCTTTGGGTCACCTCAAACATATTGGCACATTATGTCGTTCCGATTATGTTTGTATTTGATTGGTGGATGACCGAACGAGAAGTTAAGTACGAATCTAAATATGCGCTCTATTGGTTAAGCTACCCGCTCATTTATCTCGCTTATTCTTTGGTTCAAGGGCTGCTCACCGGATTTTATCCCTATTATTTTATTGATTTGGGTGTATTGGGACCATTTATAGCAATTTCTGCTACAACATTAGCCCTCCTCTTTTATTTAATGGGGAGATTATACATCTTTCTCAACGGGAAGTTATATAAAAAGCAGAATCTAAAATCATAAAAATCCTAATATAATAGACAAATGTTCAGTTGATAAGATAATATTTACTGAAGGAATTAGCTTAACCTAAAATTGAGCTTAACCTGAACCTAAAATTGACCGACATTTCTAAAAAAAAGAATAAACATTCAAGTAGCCACCCATTATGGTTTAAATGGGAGGTATCTATTGTTCAATATACTTCCAAGGTTTCTGCTTCTTCAAGTTATAGGCTTTCTTGGCGTATTCTTCCACCATCCGGTGGGTATTGAAATAAGCCGCTAATGCGATTGCATTCTTTGATTTGAAGAGCCACTCATCGTGGTTCATATAGGTGGGAATCACTTCATTCTCCAAGATATCGTAGATTTCATTTGCATCTCTCGCCCAGTCGTTTAATTCTTCATCTTTTTCATATTCTTCGGGGTATTTTCCTATCGCCCAGCCGGCTTCCTTTTTCATTTTAAAACCCTCGATCCACCACCCGTCAAGCACAGAGAAATTCAGAACTCCATTTAAGGCAGCCTTCATCCCGCTTGTTCCGCTGGCTTCCCGATATCGCTCTGGATAATTGAGCCATACATCAACCCCAGAAACTAGCATATGGGCCAAGTCGATATTGTAGTTCTCCATTAAAACAACCTTTACCCCGTAATTATCGTACATGTATTCCCCGGCTTCGAAAATCTTTTTAATATACTCCTTTCCTGCTTGGTCCTTGGGGTGCGCTTTTCCGGCGAAGATAAATTGCACCTCTCCCTGGCAAATTTCACCCAACCTGTCTAAATCGTGGAAGATGAGCACCGCCCTTTTATAGGTCGCAAATCGTCTCGCAAATCCCAACGTAATAAGCTCTTCATCAAGCAAGTTCCAAGAGTGCCCCTTTTGGTAGTTAATAAGATTAAATTTATTTTCCAAGTGAGCATCAAAAAGTTCTAAATCATCAATTTCTATCGCATTTGCGAGGATTTCTGGATTTGCTTTCCAATTTGGCCACTTTCTATCGAATATCTTTTTTATTGGTTTTGAAACCCAAAAGGGAAGGTGGATACCATTCGTAATCGCATCGATTTCATGCTTTGGAAACATTTCCCTGGTGGTTTCACCGTGTTTTTTGGCGACGCCATTGATATATCTGGAGCAATTCATCGCTAAGAGAGTCATGTTCAATTCATTATTTTCTGTACCAAGTTTGAGCAATTCTTTTGGGAATCTTTCTTGAAATACTTTTTCCACTAAGCCGTAATTAAATCTGTCGTGTCCCGCAGGGACGGGTGTATGGGTGGTAAATGCACATATATCCTTTAAATTATCTAAATCCTCATCCAAATTATCGTACAATTCAAGGGTCGCAAAAGCACCATGACCTTCGTTCATATGGTATGTTTTAATGTTGTTATACCCCAGTGAATTCAAGAGTTTAACCCCACCTATTCCCAAAATCGCTTCTTGAACGATTCGATTCCATTTTGAAGTGCTATCATATAACGAACCTGTGAGTTTTTGCTTCCACGGCTCATTTCCTTCGACTTCAGTGGTGAGTAGGTAAATCGGAACTACATGACCAGATTGACCGACAACTCTATAAAGCCATGCGCTAACCTTGAGCTTATGGTTTTCGATTTCCATTTCGATGGGTTCTTCTACCTTATCGAACTCATAGAAAAAGGACCACTCGATTTCCTTTTCTTTTTGTTCCCCTCGTTCATTGAATAGTTGATAGAAGTATCCTGTGCTGTAGCAGAGGCATACCCCTGCCATGGGGATCTCTAAATCTGCAGCAGAACGTACAGTATCACCCGCTAGTACCCCTAAACCCCCGCTATACGTTGGAATATTACTCTCTAGGCCAATCTCCATTGAGATATAGCATATGTTTGTTTCATCTTTTTTGGCTTGGTCAATCTCCATTTAATTTCTCAATCTCCATAATTATAAATTAAGATCTGTTAAAATAAGATATGTTTCTATGTAATTATATATTTCGGTAAACTTTTTAAATCTAATCTATTGGAAAATTATTTAAATATTAAAACCTTATTAAGTCTTCTATTATTTTTGCTTTTTAGAATCTGCCTCTGATGGTCCAAAGGAGTCGATTTTAAAGCCATATTCTGGACTTTCGAGGGAAATCTTTCTGGATATATCGAACTTATTTGGTATTTCCGGTCGAACTTCATTTAATCGCTTTATTAACAACCTATTTTTAAAAGTAGGTAATCTATTTAGAAAGTATAAGAAGGGAGAAGAATTAAGCGAATTCAGATTGGTAATATGTAAGGAAGTATCCTTAAAGGTATCATTCATTTCTGCTTTTTGTTCATGTTCCTTTTGAAAATGCTCCTTGAGAAAAGGATTGTTTTGCCTTAGTGGATGGGTTTTGGGTTGATTCTTTATATGAATCGAATTTTTTGGTTTAGTATGGACTTCCATCCGACATATCGGACAATTGATCTTATTTAATCCGTGAATACATAACATATTTGTTAAATCACATTATTAATTGCTGTCTATTCTATTGAAATATATCATCTCATATTAATTTATCAATTAAGAAAATTAATCATTATTTTTAACTGTAGAGCACCTCTTTAAGCCAAAACATAAACTTCTCTGAGAAATAGGAATATCATTATTATAGATATGGGGGTTAAAACTCAACCTAAAAATAAAAATAAGCTACAATATTTATTTATCTATATTCAAATCTATGGCTAAAAATTGTATAAAATTAAGATATTGATTATGAATCGTAATTGTGTAATAATTTTTTCTGGGAGGTTTTGATCAATGAGAGCAATAATTCTTTCGGGGGGTTGGGGTACTAGATTGCGACCACTTACATGCACAATTCCCAAGACTCTTATTCCTGTTGGAAATGTCCCTATTATCGAGCGGCAAATGCTTTCCCTAAGGGAGGCGGGAATAGAAGAGATCATACTTGCCGTGAGCGTTATGTCGGACTATTTAAAGGACTATTTTCAAAGTGGAGAGAAATTAAGCCTCAAAATCTCTTATACGAATGAGCAGAGTCCTATGGGGACTGGAGGCGCATTGAAACTCGCCGAACCACTTCTAAACGATGACAATTTTATTTTTCTAAATGGTGATGTTGTGTTTAATTTTGAATTCACAAAATTAATTGAGGCTCATAAAAATTATAACGCTATGGGAACCATTGCCAGTAAAGTCGTCAATGACCCTTCAAGGTATGGGGTCATTATTGCTGATGAAGAAAGTAACAGAATTGAGGAATTCTTGGAAAAAGAACAATATAAACCCCCGGAAAATGAAAAAAGACCAATGCCCATAAATGCTGGCGCGTATGTATTAGAACCCGAAATATTTTCCTATATAAAACCGCGGAAGAGAATCTCCTTAGAACGAGCAATATTTCCTATACTTGTAAACGAATCTAAGCTATATCAATTCCCAATACCAGGAATTTGGAAGGATGTGGGTACGCCCTCGGCATTGTTAAAGGGAAATATCCTCCTAATGGAAGACATTTTAAAAAACAAAGGTTCCCCAGCTCAAAACATAATAGATGAGAGTGCAGATATTCATCCAAGCGTAGAAATAAGACCTCCAATCACCGTTGGAAAAAATGTGGTTATCAAGCAAGGCTGTACGATTGGCCCAAATGTCGTTATCGGTAACAACGTATATATTGAAAAGAATTGTTCCATCAAGGAATCGCTCCTATATGAAGAAGTATATGTTTCTAAAAACTCTAGCGTTGAGCGTGCTATTATTTCCGATAATTGTCTGCTCAGAAAAGATTCTGTATTACAGGGTAATAAAGATCAGTTGGTAATTTTAGCTTCTTATGTTCAGGTCAGAGAGGGTCTTAGATTAATTGCCCCCTCAGATCGCCCCATTTCTGTGTGCCATCATGAGGTCGTGAAGGAAAATTTGTCTTAACCATTATTTATACTCATTCATCCAAGTTAATCTTATCTATTATGAGTTCTAAATAAGACTTTCTTATTGATTTTTCCTTGCTGATATTTAACTTTTTTAGAAAAGCAAATAGGATTTTCCTTGCGTCTTCAATATCCTTCTCTGACTCAACAATAAGCTCTGCCTCAATAAAATAATTGCCCAAAAGAGGTAGATAATCGATTAAAACCTCAATTTCCTTACCCTCTTGCTCAAATAGATATAAATCCCGTTCTTTTTTTATCGTGTAAACCTCTTGAAACCCTAATATTTTTAGTATCTCTCTTAAAACCTGACCGTCTTTCACGCTTGTTTCCATTTCTCTCCTTGTTTTAGTGCTGGAGTCCAATTTTGCGCCCTTATATGTAATGAAATACTTCTCCTCCTTACGTTTGGGGTTATCCTTTTTAAATTGCAGCGATCTTCTTATGCGTAAGGCTTCATCGGTTTTCCTAAAATCCCTCAACTTTTTCGGCATATTAAAATAAGTATCTTCATGATGGAGGGAAATTAGATACGTTGCATCATGGTTTGTGAGAGTTTCTCGAAGACCTTCCGGGTCCGATATTTTAGCTTTTATTTCGACTTCAATCATATTTATTTTACTCTAACGGATATTTATTTAAATCTTAATTATATATTGTAAGGAATAGTTTTCCATCATTATTAACTTATCATTATTCATTTATTAACATTGAGTTGGTCATCATTAACAATATATCCCTTGAAGTTGATGAATTAGCGGAGAAATATGGATATTTACGTTATATGATTCGGAGATACTTAGATTTTCTTGGCCCAAAGGCTACCCTTCAGCTTTTAAATGCTAATGAAGAACCCCCTAAAAAATGG
>CAZDJH010000166.1:0-8111 GCA_964505645.1 uncultured archaeon
ATTTTTTTGGTTCCTAACACAAGAGAGAATCCGACCACATTCAAACCTTGGTTTGAATCATCTTCAGCAATTAAGATAGTATTTTGTTTTTCTTTTATCCAATCTTTAAGCGTTTCTAAAGAGTGATCCCCAATAATAAACCCCTCCTTTCGTAATTTATTAGATTCTATTTCGGAAAGATTTCTAATCTCCTTGGGTGTCAAGATTCTTTCCCTAATTACGTTTAAAATTGGTTCAGCATAACGCATATCTTTAATTACTTTATAGCGAATATTCTCAGACATATTTTTCCCATCCCTTCAATTTATATCATTTATTTATGATAATTAGGTATTGTGTAATTTATAACTCTATTTATAATTAATTTAAATGGTAAAAAGAAGAACTCTTAAATTAGAATTAGTTATACCTAAATCGTTTTTATCTAATACTTATTTATCTAATACTTATTTATCTTTTAGTAAATTCACTCTATCAATATAATATAGAACTATTGTAAATATCCCTATATTAAGACAGCAGATTTCATATATGTAAAATAGATCTATATTTATATCTTTCTTACTTTTATTTATTATATTCCAATAATTACTAAGTTCAATAATAAAAAAATGACAACTAGTAAAAAGATATTTGAGATTCCGAATATCCATTGTCGAATGAAATTGGAGGGGCATAATGATCCCATAGAAGATGTAGATGTAGATGCAAATTATTTCTATTCGGCTTCAAGAGATAACACGGTAAGGAAATGGGATAAGAATTCAGGAATGTGTGTAAAAATTTTCGAAGGCCATACAGGAACCGTTTCAGCAATCGCAATTGAAAATGATATTATAGTTTCTGGCAGTCTTGATAAGACCATAAGGTTATGGGATAAAGAATCCGGAGAATGTAGGCAAGTTTTTGAAGGCCATACGGAAAGCGTATTAGATGTGGCAGTCAAAGATAAAATTATCGCATCTTGCTCTGGTGATTGCACAATAAAAATATGGGATAGAGAAAGCGGGTCTTGCGTGAAAACGCTTGAGGGCCATGATAGGATTGTGTCTTCTGTTGCCATTAAAGGGGAAAAGTTGATTTCTGGTTCGTGGGACCATGAGGTTAAGGTTTGGGACATAAATACCGGTGAATGCATTAAAACACTCAGAGGACATGGGGATGCTATTGAATGTGTCTCTATAGAAGACAATACAATCATCTCCGGGGATCAAGCAAATATGATTATTATTTGGGATTTAGAGAGCGGAAGTAAAATTGGGGACTTAATTGGTCATAATCGGATGGTAATGGATTTATTTTTAGAGGGAAATGTTGCCTATTCTTGCTCAAAAGATAAGACAATTCGGTTATGGGATATTAACACAGGATATTGCCTGAAAAAACTCGAAGGCCATAGCGATGCTATTTTGGGCGTTTCAAAACGAGAAAACCTCATTATATCATCTTCTGCTGACGGTACAATTCGTATTTGGGATGATAATTCAATTAATAGCTTACTTACACTTGAGTCCCATTCAGATGAAGTTCTTGCAATTGCAGTTGATGGTGATACCCTTGTCTCGGCTGGGAAAGATAATGTTTTAAAGGTCTGGGATTTAAATAATTGGAGGCTTATAAAAGATATTCCAATTCCCTATAAAAGCTGGATTTGGGGATTAAGTCTTCAAGGAAATAAAGCTATTCTC
Source organism: uncultured archaeon (assembly GCA_964505645.1). GTDB lineage: Archaea > Asgardarchaeota > Lokiarchaeia > Sigyniarchaeales > SOKP01 > TEKIR-8. The sequence continues at coordinate 1,689 of CAZDJH010000166.1, forward strand.
TCATCGGATGATGGGACATATCGTATCATTGATACAAATACGGGAAAAGTCTTTAAGAAATTAGAAGGTCATAAAAGTTCTACGTATCGAGTGGCTTCGAATGAAAACATTGTGGTAACTACTTCATGGGATAATAGAGCCAGGATTTGGGATATTGAAAGTGGAAATTGTCTACAAATCCTTAAGGGGCATACCTATTCTCCCTATAGTGCCGCCATAACCGAAGATAATAAAATATTAACGGGGTCATCTGATTGTACGATTAGAATATGGGATCGTTCAGGTAATAATTTACGGGTGTTAAGGGGTCATACTGATGAAGTTTTCCACATTGCTACAGAGGATAATATTGTGGTATCCGCTTCCGCCGATAAATCAATCAAGGCCTTCAATACTGATAACGGAAAAGAAATTAACACCTTAGAGGGGCATAAAGATCAAGTTTTAACTGTACAGATAAAAAACGGGATCGTTTTCTCTGGCAGTCTAGACAAAACCATAAAAATTTGGGATTTAAAAAAAGGTACGTGTCTTAAAACGTTGGAAGGACATACAATGGGCGTAAAGGATTTAGCTATACACAAGCATAATCTCATATCGGCTTCATATGACAATACTATTCAGGTTTGGGACATTTCACCTTATATTAGAAGAGATGACATTGATACATCCAGCGAATTAACAGAAAACCAAGATGCCTTAGTCGCTCAAATACAAATGGGTAGAACATATGAAAAAATCCCTCCTCATTTAGGAGATCCCGATTTAATTAGGATGATACACGGTCTAAAGCCGCTGGACAGCAAAGAGAATATTCACGGTAGTGAATATAACCTCCCAATTATTCGAGGGCTCGTAAAGAATTGGCGACATTTAGGGAGAATTGGACATGCTCCTTGGTTAAACCAATTATTCACTTTAGTAGAAAATGAATATATTGAATTAGGTTCCGAAGAGTCATTAAAAACTATTTTAGATGAGTTTATGGTAGGTTTGGGGGAGTCAGAGAATTTATATTGGCTGGGGTTTCTAAGAACCATTGCCTCCAACCCCTCTTTACTTATTCCAGAGCATTGGTCGTTTGATCTATTTTTTTCCGGGCAAGGTCCCGCACCGATAGAGGGGTTTGAATGGACAGAATTAGGACCCGGGATTAACCATCTCGAGTTGGAAGAGCGGACGGAAACTGCTCTGGTGTTCAAATTAGTCCTTAAAAATGTCCCAGAATGGATATTACCGCTAATAAAGTCCGTAATCGTACAATTAAAGGATGATCGAGGAGATATTCAAGATGTCCAATTCTTGGACTTTATCATTGATGAAGACGGGAATTGGAGTGATACTGCAATGTTCAAAATTGACGCGGGATATAGCATGGAGCCAATTGCAATTATCGATATCACAGATATTAAGATCAAGTTTAATGCGAATATAAAGCCAGACTTTCGGGGCTCAGAAATTATCGATAAATTACAATCTGAAATGAACGATTTTAAGCAGGAAATCATTACTTTCCTCAAAGAAAATATGGAGTATAAGGATGGCTTAGCTCAAAGTCCAGAGGTCTCTTTATTGAAAAGGGAACTGAATGAAGGATATTCATTGGAAGGCTTAAAAAATAGTTCAATCGCGAAATCCGTATTTACCCTTATAAAACAGCGATTCAAAGAACCCCGATTTGGGACTATGAAGGTAGAAATCGGCGGGGGAAAGGAGTTCATTGATAAGTTTTTGGAATTTCTGCAACCTAAATTCATTTTTATCAGTTCTGGAACAACTATTGCCAGTTCGATGCTACTCATTTTAACGTATACAGCTATATTCAGCCCCAAGCTTAATTTACTGGGTGATGAATGGCCAATCTTTGACACGGTATATACAACAACGGAAATAATTGTGTATATATTTGTATATGGATTCCTCTTTATATTTTTGCTGACAAGTATCTTATCATGGCTTCGCTACCAGCGAAAGAAGAAAAAGCAACGGCTTTAATTTTTTCAATAAAATGGAAAAGATAAAAATTAATTAGTTTGAATATGAATGAGCGTTTTTAAATTGAATAAAACATATTTAAAAAAGAGATTATTGATAGTATTTCGTATATCCGCCCTTTCCTGTCTCGGAAAGTTGTTTTCTCTGGTATTGTTGCGCTTTTTCGGCTAATTCCAACATTTTATCCTTAATTTCTTTACCTTCCTTGATTAGTTGAGAGGTATCGATTTTAAGCTTATAGTAATCGTTTAGAACCTCTAAAATAGCTGCAGCACCTTCAGGAGTAGGGATTTGATATACAGGCGTGAAGAAAGCAAGCGGATTTAGTTTATTCATCAGCGCTTCATTAATCATGCTTGCTTCTGGGCCAACGATAATTCCCTTTCTTACTTTTTCGATACCCTTATTTTCAAGAACCCCAACGGTATGGTTTTGTGACGCATAAAATACAGGAAATTGTTCGATTAGACCTTTCTGAGGCAATCCTTGAAATAATACGATTTCTTTTGCTAAAACATCTTCTGATAAGGCCCAATTGCAAATTGTTTTCGCTAAGTCTCCATACGCCGACGAAACTTCGAACGGAATTTCACTAAGCGCCACAATAATGTTATATTTGTAGGAATAATAGAGTCTAAAGGGATGTTTAAGGATACCATCTGAAAAGTTTGATATGGGCGGGAGAAACTCCGATGTGATAAATCCGATCTCCTCCATATCTGGTATTTGGTCAATAAGCGTTTTTCCGATGATAGAGCCAAGTAATCCTATTCCTGCTGAGGCTACAATTAACGTAGCACCTTCCCGTACTTTTACGCGTATATCTTCAATTATTATCTTGCTTTTCTTTCCAGGAGAGCACACATATTCTTTTTTAATCTTTTTCATTGACTATTTCCACCAAAATAATTTTCAAGTCACTATTATTGAATTTTTTTTTTAATAAAAAGCTATAGTGTAATAAATGTTTATATCTAAATTTATAAGTTTTATTGTAATATCTAAAGATTTTAAAAGTATTAAATTAATCCTTTAAAAAAAAAATAGAAAAAATAGGTTTGAGATTACTGATACAACGGATAGGGAGTTCCTTGCTCGGAGCTTGCCAGATGCTTCTTTCTATATTGTTGCGCCTTATCTGCAAGTGCCTCCCTTTTCTTCTTTATATCCCTTCCTTTCTCCATCAATTCCTCTGTTTCGATATTCATCCCATATAAATCATTCAATATTTCTATAATATTTGCCGCGCCTTCTGGAGTTGCAATCTTGTAGACCGGAGTAAATAATACGATTGGTTTAATGTTATTATTTAATGCATTATTGACTAAAGTAGCTCCAGGTCCGGTTATTATTCCCTTATCAATCTTTTCAATACCTAAACCCTTAAATTCCTCAATAGAATTTTCTTGCGCTGCATAATATACGGGAAATTCATCTATCATTCCTTTCTGGGGTATTCCTTGGAATGTAATGATTTTTTTCGCATTAATTTCATCCGATAATGCCCAATTAAAGAGCGTTTTTGCAAGGTCATTGTATGCTGATTCTACTTGGAAGGGAACTTCTGCGATTCCGAGAATGATGTTGTATTTTTTTGTGTAATACAACCGGAAAGGATGCATCAATTCTGCATTATGAAACACCGCGATAGGCGGAAGGAGGTCGGAAGCCACATAACCGATCTGTTTAATATCATCGATTTGCTTAATGAGCGTTTCTGCGATAATTGGCCCTATAAGGCCTACGCTGGCAAGCCCAAACATCAAGGTAGGCTCCTCTCTGAGTTCTAATGAAATATCTTGAACCACTACGGTACTATTATCGCCTTTTTCACATATATATTGTTTCGATACCATTTTACATCACTCAAAAGTATTATTATTCCTTTCATATTACAATATTTAATTAACAAATAAAAAAATTGGATTTATAGATTTTAAATAGGTTGCGGCGGCAAGTTCAAACAAGCAGTGCTAATATATATGTATCCTATAGAAAACGAAATTATAAAATTGCTTAAAGTGTTAGCCGATCCCACTAGGCTTAGAATTCTTCTATTGTTAAAGGATGAACCTCAATACGCAAAAAATCTACAAGAGCAATTAAAAAAATCTCAGAGCACGATCAGTAACTATTTAGGTATATTGCTTGATGCGAATCTCATAAAATATGGGAAAGAAACGCGAAGAAATTTATACACAATAAAAGATAGAGAAATTTTAAGCATAATCAACTCTATAAAAAGATGTATTCTCAAAGAGCAGAGAAAAAAGTTAGATTTTCTCAGGCAACTCGAAGAAGATAAAACATAGCGTTGAGGAGATTATTCATTTTCTGTCTCTCGTCTTTTTATTTACTTTCTACAGAATCAGAGTAATAATTGTAGGGGGTTATACTAAAATACTTATAAACCTTAATATTTAAATATATTCCGATTACTATAATATAATATGCCCGTATTCGGGTATGCCGATATGGGCAAGTAAAGGAAGTGATAAAGTATGTCAAAAGCAAATTATAAAATCGATAAAATTGACAGAAAAATAATTGATATTGTCCAAAATGAGCCTTTAATAACACATACAGACATTTCCAAGCAGGTTGAACGTTCTCAGCCGACTATAGGGATGAGAATTGAACGATTGAAAGACATGGGACTATTAAACTTCCAGGCGGGGTTAAATGTGAAAAATGCGGACCTATGTTACGCCCGTGTGGAAATTAAAACGGATCAGCCTGACAAGATTTTTGATATAGTGGAGAGGTGCCCTTTTATGGTAAACGCCTTTAGGTTAAGCGGAGATATCAATGTAAGCGTGATGATGGCAAATTCAAAGATGGAACATCTTGATATGTTGGTAAATCATCACTTTCGAAATAATCCCAAAGTCCAAAAGGCATCAATGAATATCATTACCGATGTGGAGCGAGATTTCGTATTGCCAATGGATTATGACTTTAGCAAATGCGATTGCGATTTGAAGGAAGAATGTATTAAGTCTTGGAAATATTAAGAAACTTTGATTTTAATTTACTACTTTCATATGAAAAATAACCCCTATCCAATATCATCTTATTTGTTTTTTCTTGATTGCTCAAAATATTATGTTATTCTTTTTTGTATCAATAAAAACATATTATTCTCATTTATAATCAAATTTAAAAAAAAGATTTGAATTTTATAAATCTCGTAAATCCCTCCTAATCAAGAAAGAGATCAGAAAGTCTTAATGAGGAGCGGATCTCATTTTGCCCGATAAAGCCCGTAATGGTCCCTTTGCGTTTAACTATAAAAAATTTTGGTTCTTCTTGTTGTTGTAATTTTTGAAACGCGTCTTTTGCAGTCTGTTCTTCACTAATTGATGGATATTGGGAGACATGTCCCATTATTTCTTCCACTCTAAGCTCCGATCTCTGTTCAAGCGGTATATCTTTAATGTGTTTTATCGTGATTAATCCGATGATTTCTTCATTTTGAATCACAGGGAAATAGGTGAACCGATGTTTCATAAAGTAATCACTTATTGCCTTTGAGACCATTATATCGTGAGGGATTTTTACTGCAGGTATATTTTGGATCTCTCTTACCGAGATTTTAGATAATTTATATTCATAAATGGTCTGTTTAAGCGCTTGCCGAGAGGATTGGCTCAAGAAAAATCCGAGAATGATGAACCAAAACCCACCGAAAATCCCAGGCATAAAAATAATCCCTATCAATCCATAGCCGACCATTGCCCAGCCAAAGTAATAACCGACATTTGCTGCCGTTTCCGTTGCAGAAATAAGATCATTCCGCTTATTCCATAGATATGCCCTTAATATTCGACCTCCATCCATGGGAAACGCCGGAATCAAGTTAAAAATACCTAACACAATATTAGAAATACCCGAATACCATAAAGTTATAGCCAAAATACCTAAAAGGGGTATACTTAAACTGGCGGGGGTATAATATAATACAAGAAAAACCACACCAATCAATAAACTTATCGCCGGTCCAACCACCGAGATCATTATTTCCGATTGAGGTGTTTTCGGTTCTTCCTCGATGTTAGAGACACCCCCAAAGAGATACAAGTCAATTTTTGAGACATTGAGACCATGGCTCAAGGAAATGATGGAATGCATTAATTCATGTGCAATTATAGACCCTAATATTATTAACCCATTTATAAGACCAACGAGTATGAAATTTATTATGTTAAATACTCCAGTTAGAGAGTAATAAAGCTCAGCAGCGTAAAACCCTACCAAGCCCACAATAATCAAAACGGATGAATGTAGGTCAATCTCTATTCCTTTAATTTCTCCAACCTTCATTTCTGTAGTTTCACTTCTTTTATGTATTTTCGAATTTTAGTTAAATATTTATCTAAAACAATATTTGGAAAATACCCAAAAAGGATATTAAAATAGATTTTATTT
>CAZDJH010000167.1:0-8105 GCA_964505645.1 uncultured archaeon
AAAAATTATAGATTTTACCTAAAAAGGTTTTATAAATAAATATTCATAATGAAAAGATTAATAAAAAATAAAAAAAACAACTAAAAACTGAAAAATTGAGAAAAATATGTCTGACAATAATAAGTTAAACTCGATACTTGTGATCGGTGCTGGCATTTCTGGAATCGAAGCTTCTTTATCACTAGCGGAGCAAGGATATCGTGTCATCCTTATAGATCGTTATCCCTCGATTGGGGGAAAAATGGCTCAGTTAGATAAGACTTTTCCGACACTAGATTGTTCTATATGTATTTTAGCTCCAAAAATGGTAGAAACGGCTCGACATCCAAATATAGAGTTATTGACATATTCAGAGTTAGAAGAAGTCACTGGAGAGGCAGGGAACTTTTCTATAAAAGTAAGGAAAAAGGCGAAATATGTAGATTGGGATATATGCACGGGATGTGGACAATGTTCGGCAAAATGTCCTATGAAAAAGATACCGAACGAGTTTGAGGAAGGAATGGGAAATAGAACGGCAATTTATATACCTTTTCCCCAAGCAGTTCCGAGGAAGGCCACAATAGACCCTGAAAATTGCCTTTACTTGTCAAAAGACGCATGTGGATTATGTGTCGATGAGTGCGAAGCAGATGCAATAAATTTCGATATGAAGGATGAAATCGTTGAATATAAGGTAGGCTCAATAATTGTAGCAACTGGTTATGATCAAATCGATCCTGACCTATTGCCGAGATATCACTTTGAAGAATACCCAAATGTTATCACAGCAATGCAATATGAGCGTCTCTTAAGCGCTTCCGGGCCAACCGAAGGGGAATTGCTGAGACCCTCTGATAATAAACATGCACATGATATAGGATTCGTAGGATGCGTGGGGTCGCGTAACGAGGATATTTGCCCGTACTGTTCCAAGTTTTGCTGTATGTATATGGCGAAAGAAGGAGTAGTAACAAGAGAACATGCTCCAGAGACAAATGTCACGGTCTTTTTCAATGATACACGTGTAATCGGAAAAAACCAAGAGGAATTTATAGAGAGGGCAAAAGACGAATATGAACTTAAGTATTACCATGGAATTCCCGGTGATATTCGAGAAGACCCCGAGACCCATGATCTCTTGGTTAAGCACGCAAACTTAGATACGGGGGAGGTAGAAACAACCCAATTTGATTTGGTGGTGTTGGCTAATGCGGTTATTCCAAGCAAGGGTACGGAGAAACTTGCAAAAGTATTGGGAATTGAAACTAACGAGTTGGGGTTCTATAAAACGCCTGATTCTTCGGAAGATTTAGAATCTACAGGCGAAGGGATCTACGTAACAGGGTCATGCCAAAGCCCAGACGACATTGCCAATTCCGTTTCAAAGGCAAGCGGGGCGGCAGCCCTTGCAGCGTTACATGTCAAGCCATTAAGCGAGGAGGAGCAAAAAGTTGACTTACCCCCTCTAAAAGACGTCAGAGCCAAGGAGGAACCCCGAATCGGTGTATTTGTATGTCAATGCGGAATTAATATCAGCGGGTATATGGATATTCCTGAGATAGTAGAATATGCAAAAACGCTTCCAAATGTTGTATTCGCAATGGATAATAAATATACATGCTCGAGCCTTACACAAGATATCATAAAAGAAAAGATCGAAGAACTAAACTTAAACCGAGTGGTTGTTGCGGCATGTACTCCGAGAACCCATGAACCATTATTTCAGAAGACAATTCGGAAAGCTGGATTAAACGAGTACCTATTTAATTTCGTCAGCATCCGAGAGTTAGACTCTTGGGTTCATATGGGCGATAAGGGAAAAGCAACAGACAAGGCAAAAGACCTTATTAGAATGGGAATCGCAAGAACACGATTTTTAAAGGCAGAATATAAAATAAAGGGAGATGTGGTACCCGAAGCCCTTGTTATCGGAGGAGGGATCACGGGGATTTCAAGTGCGATGGAAATTGCTAAGAAGGGATACAAGGTGCACCTCGTAGAGAAGGATGATAAGTTAGGAGGCCAATTGAACCTAATCTATAAAATTAATTTCGATAGGATTGATTCAGGCGAATTTTTAAAAGAAAAGTTAAAAGAATACAATCAACAAAAAAACATAAAAACATATCTCCAATCGGATGTTATCGATGTAAAGGGATCCATTGGCGATTTTGACATAAAAGTGAAAGATAAGGTCAAGGATAAGGTCAAAGACCTTAATGTAGGAGTTATAATAGTTGCTACGGGAGCCCATGAATACAAACCAGAGGGATGGTACCATTACGGTGAAGAAGGGATGGAAGATAAGGTAATGACTCAATTAGAACTCTCTAATAAATTAAGAAATAAAGAAATGAAAGATGGAGAAGATATCGTCTTTATCCACTGCGTTGGTTCACGACAAACCGATCCTGAAAAGGGCGTTCCCTATTGCTCCCTCATATGTTGTTCGGAATCGATCCGACATGCCCTCTATGTTAAAGAAGAGTATCCAAAATCAAATATATATGTATTATATAGGGATATTCGCGTAGGTACCGATGAAGAACAATACTACTGGGACGCACGAGAGAATGTAAATTATATACGATTTAACGAATACCCCGATGTGGAAATTGAGAATGATCACCTTAGTGTGGAAGTTAATGACATCCTCACTCAAACACATCTTAACATTAAGGCAGATAGAGTTGTATTGTCCACACCGCTCGTTCCTTATGATAATAAACTTCTTTCTGAGCTGTTAAAAGTTCCTATTGACCAGAATGGGTTCTTTTTAGAAGCACATATTAAATTAAGACCCGTTGATTTCGCCACAGAGGGAATATTTTTGGCTGGTACCGCTCACGGCCCGAAGGGAATTGCCAACTCCATCTCCCAAGGAAGGGGTGCGGCGGCGCATGCGTTAATTCCATTGACTTCGGGTATAGTAGAAAATGAACCCTTAATTTCCGTAGTAGACCCAGCACTTTGTATTGGGTGTCAGAAATGCGAGGAAGTATGTAGTTTTGGAGCTATCGGTGTTAAATTCGATGGAAATAAGCTCGTTTCGGAATCAAATCCCCTTTTATGCAAGGGGTGTGGAGATTGCGCGGCAGCGTGCCCCGCTGGGGCCATAACAATGAGTCATTTTGCCGATGAACAGCTCACACCGATGATTTCAGAGGCAACCAAAGGGGAATTTGTAGATGAAAGACCGCGTATTGTGGCATTTTTATGCAATTGGTGCAGTTATGCCGGAGCGGATACATGTGGAGTGAGTAGATTTCAATATCCAACAAACATCCGCCCTATTCGAGTGATGTGCTCGGGCAGGATTCCAAAGAGCTTTGTATTACAAGCCTTTTTAGAAGGTGCCGATGGTGTATTAATTGGAGGTTGTCATTTGGGAGATTGCCACTACTTAGAGGGCAATTACGACGCCTTAAGGAGATACAACGAATTAAACGAAATTTTGGAAAAAGTCGGGATTAATCCCGAAAGATTCCACATCGAGTGGGTTTCAGCAAGTGAAGGAAAGCGGTTCGCCCAAGTCGTGACCGATTTCGTAAATAAAATAAAGGAAATTGGTCTCTTAAGTCAAGATCAGAAAAAGCAAGAAGCAGTAATCGCCAAAGGAGGTGCTCAGTAAAAATGACAGAACAAAAAGTAGTAGGCTCTGATGAGCTGGAACACGATCTCCGTTATAAAATCAGTGAGCAGGTTGGCGCAAAGTCCCTTCTGAAGTGCATACAGTGTGGTGTCTGCAGTTCGGGATGTACGGTATCTGAATTTATCGATCTGCAGCCACACAGAGTTGTCGCGTCGCTTTTGCTCGGGTTGAAGGATACAATTCTCTCTAGTAATGCGATTTGGACCTGCTCGTTGTGCCATCGTTGTACGGAGAGATGCCCCAAAGGTGTGGATTACTCGTTCATTCTCGCCCTGTTGAGAAACTTAGCAGTCGAGGAAGGGCAAGCCCCTGAGGAGTATACGACGACCATAAACACGATAAGTAAAAATGGATTTGTTGTCCCCTATAAGGGTATGAAAAAAACTATTGATCGGCGAAGGGAGCGACTTGGTCTACCCGAAATAACTCCCCCCGACCTCGACCAAATTAATTTCATCATCGAAAAAACGGGATTAGGGGATTTAATTGAAAAAGAAAACGAAAAGGAGGATGATTAAAATATGGAATCTTATGAATACGCGTTATTTTTAGGATGTACTATTCCGCTTAAATTTCCGCATTTTGAAAAGGCATTTAGGGAGATCTCCGATGTCTTAGAGATCTCATATAAGGAGATGGAGGGAGCGAGCTGTTGTCCCGACCCCGTAGCCACCCAATCGCTAAATGTTGATACATGGTTGACCCTCGCAGCGAGGAACTTAGCAATTGCGGAAGATATGGGATTAGATATTATGACCATCTGTTCCGGCTGTTATGAAACCCTAAAGACGACTAAAGTCCTTTTGGAGAGAGACCAGGAGGCATTCGATCGCATCAATTCGGTCCTTAATCAGATCAATATCGAATATAAGGGAAGTTCTGAAGTACTACATTTTGTAGAGTTATTTGTTCAAGACGAAATGCTAAATCGAATAGAGAAAAATGTCGTTAAACCGCTTGATGAGCTCAATATAGCCGCTCATTATGGGTGCCATCTGATTAGACCAAGTAAAGTCTTAGAATTTGATGATCCAGAGCGACCAGAGTCTATGGATAAGATCTTGGGTATCCTTGGAGCCAAAACAGTCGCATTTGCTTCAAAATTAGAATGTTGCGGATATTGCGCTAGATTAAATGAAGATATCGGGATGAAGCTTGTGAAGGAAAAGATAGTGGATTTAAAGAGCTTGGAAAGTATGGTCGATACGATGGTGGCAGTATGTCCAGCCTGCGTTTCCCAATATGATAGGAAAGAAAGATTGCTAGATAGAAATGCCGATTTAGACATGGACATCCCAATTCTATACCTTCCTGAGTTAATGGCGATTGCGTTTGGTATCGATACCGAAAAGTTAGATTTAAAGCGGAGAAGTGTGCGACCTACGAAACTACTGGAAAAATTAAAAATCCAATAAAATTAAACTTTTTTTTATAATAATAAAAGAACTTAGAGATAAATAATACCAAAAAAGTAAAAAACCAAATAAAAAAACCTAAAAAGTATAAATTCGGAAGTTATTTACAATGATAATAACACAACAAAAAGATATTGATGAAATATACGAGATGATCCAGCCTTACTCGAAGGTGCTTATTGCCGGCTGCGATGGATGCTGTCAACCCCCTCGGAGTATTAATGAGGCTAAAACGCTCGGACAATTATTGGAATTGAAACGGAAGTCGGAGGGAAAGGAATTAACTTGGAAGGCAATCACGGTCCTACGACAATGCGATGATAGAATCTTAGGGACAACGGTGAGACCCTATGTAGGTGAATACGATGCAATCATCTCGATGGCGTGCGGGCTGGGGGTCGTAATGATGAATACGGTGTTCGAAGATATTTTGACCTTTCCAGCGCAAGAAAGCATGTTCGGAGGCGTCGAAAACGCGGGCGAAAACAGCTTTATCGAATATTGCGAAGAGTGCGGAGATTGCATACTTGCCGAAACTGGAGGGATCTGTCCAAGAGCGGGGTGTGCTAAACATTTGAGCAACGGACCTTGTGGAGGTATGGTGGACGGAATGTGCGAAGTGGGAGATTATACTCACCCTTGTGCTTGGGTGGACATTTGGAAGCGATTAAAAAAGTTCGGCAGACTCGATCTGTTTAAGAAATATCGCCCGCCGAGGGATTGGAGAACCTCTACCAGTCCAGAATACCTTGATATTTACAAGGAATATACTAACGAAGAGGAAAAAGAGGAGGCGAAGGGTTAAATATGGCAAAACGACCAGCATTTAGTAATTTATGTAAAAAGATTGAAGAAGGACACTTTGTCTTTACTGGCGAGTTGGAACCAAAGAAGATCTTGGACTTGGAAGAGATCGTAGAATCCGCGAAGGAAATGAAACGGACTAAAAAGATCGTCGCTGCGAATGTGACTGATGGCCCCCAAGGAGATGCCTACATGTGTTCCATGGTGCCCAGTTATAAAGTACAGGAAGAAGCGGAAATAGAGGCAGTATGGCAAGTTACGGTAAGAGATAGGAATCGTGTGGCACTCTTCGGAGATGTTTTGGGTGCCTCTGAGCTAGGAATTAAAAACATCCTAACACTCACGGGAGACCATACCGCACTCGGAGACCATAAACGCGGGCGAGCAGTCTATGATATCGACAGTACACAATTTTGCGAAATGCTATCCATTATGATCGATGAAGGCACTGATTTAAATGGAAACGAGCTCGAGGGTGGGAAGATAGAGATGAATTATGGTTGTGTCGCGAACCCTAACAGCGATCCCAGAGAACCCGAAATCCTTAAAGTGGGAAGAAAAGTGGAGCAAGGGGTTGATTTCATCCAGACCCAAACCGCATTTGATGTCGATGAAGCAAAGGAGTTTCTCAAGGATTTAGAGCAATTAAATGTCCCCGTTTTATTAGGGATTTTTCCGCTTAAGAGCTACGGGATTGCGTGGTACTTTGATAATTATATCCCAGGTGTCAGTGTTCCTAAGGCGCTCCTTAAGGCCCTCAAAAAGGCAGAAAAGGATAATAAGGGAAATAAACCGGCAAAATATGCAGCTATCGATAAGATCAATATAGAGTTCTTCAAACCGTTTATTGAAGAAATAAAGAAGTCCACAAAAGCAGCCGGAATTCACTGCATGGCCGTTGAATACGAAAGGCTGTTTGACCCACTACTGAGTGAATTTCCGGAGTACGTGTAGCCCATTGAGTCCGTTTATAATCTAAAATCTAAAATTTTAATTATTATTTTTTTATTTTTGTATTGCATCCAACTAAAAAGAAAGAAACAAGAAGAAATACCCTCTCAAGGTGAAAAAATGTGAAAAATTTAGATGAGAAGGATAAGAAAATTTTGGAAATGCTTATTGAAGATTCTCGGAGGCCCTATAGGGAGATTGCCGAGCATGTTGATCTTTCAGAGTCCACCATAAGGAAAAGGGTTATTAAATTACAGGAAAAGGGCGTTATCGAGAAGTTTACCATCGAGATTTGCAGAGAAGAGGAGCGGTGTATCATCGCATTTATTACCTTAATCCCTAAAACCCAGTCTGAGATCAAGGAGCTCCTTTCAGAAGCGCATGTCCTCCCGGAATGCGAAGAGGTCTACTTTCTAGCCGGAGAATGCGGCATTCTAATCAAGGTAAAGGTGCCAGAGATTAATGAACTCGACGCTTTGATTGAATCATTTAGAGCACGAAGCGACGTGAAGAGCATTGAGAGAGTGTGTGTAGTTCTCAAACCCATTAAATCACCAAATAACGGGCCGCGACAATTAATATAAATCAGTAAATTAAAGATAAATTAATGATTGTATAGTGGTTTGTCTTTTCACATATTTTATACTTTTTCATAGTTCCAAGGGTTAGAATGAATCTTAAGTTTGCTCAGAAAACCCGAGAAACGACGGCTTCGTGATTACTAATATTCTGCTAACCATAAGTAGGAGACTAAATCCAACCGTAAATAATATGCCTAAATTAAGAGGCAGCCCAAAGGGAACACGTACAAACACGACACTCAATTGGAGAACATCCCCGAGTAAATAGCCCTCTAATACATAGAGCATCGCCGTTTCATTTTCCTTACGTAATGATTTGAGCATTATATAGGAGATCACGATGAGGAGAACGGCGTACCAATAGGAAAGATCAACACTGAAATGATTAAATCCCACGATACCACCAAATAAAATATCAAAAAGGACGGTTGGAAAGAAGAAGGCTACAAACACAACGAATATATTTACCACAACTTCGGCATAAAAGACATATTTCAATTTAATCGGCATAGTATAAATAATAACGGCAACCTATTATATTTTTTAATCAATATTCTTTTAAATCAATATACAAAAGATTCTTCACGCGGATTGTGTTAATTTATCATGTGGACTAAAGAATGGAATTTTTATCATTTTTAATGCGAGAAAACTCATGCTTGTAGGGGTCAGATGAATCGCATAGTAAATTACTAATCTAAAGGACTGCTTGCTTTTAAA
>CAZDJH010000168.1:0-8067 GCA_964505645.1 uncultured archaeon
ATATATTCTCGTAATCTGCGCTCTTAAATCTTATATTTCTTACACTAGCGTGACAATGAGCGCATGTTAACTTACCGAGAGGGTTATTTCCAAAGGAAATAGGTGCTCCACATATCGCACAACGGAAGTCTTCCATAATGTTATCATTTTCATCGATTATAATTGAATTATTGCAGTGTTCGCATTGTATCTGTCCATAAACCTTTAATTTTGCTAAGGTTTCATTACTCAAAGGGGCTCCACATTCATTGCAATATATCATTTCATAAATCTTCTCTTAATAAAAAGTATTTTGGTTTTAATATGTATTGTTTGTTATGGTAGCTATAATCTCATTTACTTCTTTTAATATTATTCTAGTGTTCTTTTAGATTTATATTTCTTACTATCATTTTTAACTGACTTTGGTAATAAACTATTTTAGGTTTTTATAATTAAATAAATCATTGATTAACAATTTGATAATTCTTTAGAATTAAATATGTTTACTCCCATTGATAAAGAACTTGAACCCATTGATATGGAAAGGCTTTTTTATCCCCGAGCTATTGGGATTATCGGCGCATCCCATAATCCCACGGGAGGCGGATACTTCCTGCAAGTGATGAAGAATAGATACAATAAACCGATATATCTCTTTAATCCTCGATTGAAGGGCGAAAAACTTTATGGTTATGATGTGTACGAATCGGTTTTAGATGTCCCAGATGAGAAACCAATCGATTATGTCATAATCGGAGTTCCTGCTAAAATCGTTCCCCATATACTAGAAGAATGCGGTAAAAGGGATATACCTTTTGTCACCATATTCGCATCGGGATTTAGCGAAGTGGGAAAAGAGGACTTAGAGTATAAAGTTTTAAAGATTGCCAAAAAACATGGAATACGCATTATAGGGCCTAATTGCATTGGGGTTTATTGTCCGGAGTCCGACCTGTACTTTGGGAGAGGTCAATCCAGAAAGGCGGGAAATTTTGGTGGGGTCTTTCAATCAGGTGGATTGGCAGTTAATATTTCCCAGTTAGCTGTTTCCTACGGATGTTATGTTTCAAAAATGGTTTCTATTGGGAATGCCATCGATTTATCACACCCTCAATTTTTAGAATACTTCTTACAAGATGATAAGACGGCAATTATTGGCTTATATCTTGAGAGCTTAAGGGATCAAATTGCCGGACGTCAATTTATGGATGTGGCTAAAAAATGCAGTTTAAATAGAAAGCCTATAATTTTATGGAGGTCCGGTTATGGTGAAGCCACAAAAAAGGCAATTCAATCTCACACGGGGGGGTTGGCGGGGAAAAATGAGATTTGGGAAGCAATGGCAAAACAGACAGGATGTTGCTTGGTAAAGAATTCCATTGAACTTTCCGCCTTAGCGGCAGCCTTTAAACTTACTCACTTACCCGCGACGAGAAGAATTGGTTTAATTGGTATCGGGGGAGGTGCAAGCATAGAGGCATCTGATACCCTAGAAAAATATAATATTGAAATACCGAGACTTACTAAAAAGACTCAGAAAAAATTAGGTCGCTTTTTACCAGATGTAAATACAAGCTTTGAAAACCCGCTGGACTTGGGTGCTCTTGGAGCAATGCCCCATATATATTACCGAACTATCATTACGTTGGATAAGGACCCCAATATCGACGCTATTGTGTTCGTCAAGGACCCTGAACGCTTCGCTGGCCTTGAAGATACTGTAGCTGAACAAATGGGGTTTGAGGAAGGGTTTAATCTCACGAGGTCTTTCGCGAAATATCTTGCAAAGGCTAAGCGATCATGCACAAAACCGATGTATTGCGTCATGTTAAAGATTAGTGAAGGTTTTGAGGAATATCAAAGCCGATACCGCTTTAAACTTAAATTATTAAATAGAAATGTACCTGTATACGAGGATTTTGATTTAATGGGAACAGTTTTAGACCGGCTCTGTGAATATCGGGAATTCTTACAAGCCCATGGTAAATATCCAAGAAATAGTCTGTCAAATCGAGATAATTAATACTTATTCTCTTTTATTTCTTCTATTTCAAAAATCTTATTAAAATTTTATTTACCTCAGGAGCTCTTGAAAGGTGAAGAAAGTGCCCTGAATTTTCAAAAACGCTAATTTTACTATTTGGGAGCCTATTATGGATTTCCATCATCGATGTTTTGGGGGTCAATCGATCATGGGATCCAGAAATTAATAATGTTTCATTAGAGATCTTATGTATTTGACTTAGGATATCATGAGATTTGAGTGTATTACTGAGATTTTCAATATCTTGAGGGGTTGCTGGATATTTAGTTGTCTCTTTGATCAAATCATCCGCAGAAAAGATTCCATAATACTTTTTCTCTTGATTTCGCTTCATTTTTTTCCTGAAATCCTTATGGAATAAAATACGCGCTTTTTGCCAGAAAGATTTCTCGGGATCTTTTTTTAATTGTTTTATCTCTTTAATTCGACCCTTCTTAATGAGCTCTGCTGCTTGCTCATCTGGGACTCTGGGATTTGTGGTCATTAACACCAATTTGTTGACCTTTTCAGGATATTTCAAGGAAACATATTGTGCTACCATTCCTCCTAACGATCTTCCGATAATATGGGCCGTTTCGATGCTTAAGAAATCCATTAACCCGCTCACATCATCTGCTAATAATTCCATTGTATATGGCATATTTGGTCTGTCTGATTTTCCTACACCCCTCATATCAAAAGTGATCGTTCGAAAATGATTGCTTAATGCGGCTACTTGAGCAATCCATGTTTCCTTTTTTCCGCCTATTCCGTGAATTAAAATAACCGGATATCCTTCTCCGCATTCTTTATAACAGAGCTTTAAACCATTGATGTTTGCATAAGATTCATTCATTCTTTTCATTATTTCTAATTTTGGATTCTTCTAATACCTTTCCTATATTAAGATTAATGATGTGATTTCAGCCCTAATTCTTCATAAAAAAGTATATTGATTATTTATTTTCATTTAAATTTATCTTGATGGGTTGTGCGGGGGCTCCTTGATATTTTTTAAATTGGGAACTTCCGCTCCACCTTTTATGGAGGACTGAATTCGGATAAATCACAAAATTCTTAAGCGTTTTAGCGCCTGGGCCGGCAACAGTTCCAGGAAAAAGAACAGTGTTTGTTCCCAGTTCAATCTCTAAGATACTTATTTTACCGAAGATACTGTTGACAGCATGACTAGATAATACACTTCCAGGATATAAAAATACGTTATCCTCAACGCGTGTGAATTCAAGCGCGGGGAAGCTATCACAATAAATAACATTCCGTCCCAATTTTATATGTCCTATTCTTCGTAGCGCCCGGTTAAGAAGCCATGGAAAGGGAGATTTTGAGGATAACCATACGGGGAATTTAATTAAAAAACCCCTTCTATGATAATATTTCAACATTTTACCTTCCTTGGAATTGGGGTCTTTAAATTGCCTTTTAAACACACCTTGAACCGGCGGAGAATTATTATTCCAAACTCTAACCCAAATCGCAGAAGTTTCGATTAATGATAGAATGTAAATATGATAAAGAATAAATAATAAAAACGGCAAGAAAATTAGTTGAAATATCAATTTGGTTGATATTACATGAATTAAAACAAATTCTACTAATATGAAAAGACCGAGGCACACATACAAGGGTACCAAAAAGTTTATGAAATTTATGAGGAAAAATTCAATAATGGGTAGCTCAACAGATTGCGTATCATCTAGTTTTTCGGGCTGTTTCTTCGGGCTGTTTTTTCCCGCTTCCATAATAATATTACTGATAAAAACTTATATAAATTTATTCATATATAGGTATAAAAAAGTAATTTTTATGATTAATCCCTTTTTGGTTACTATTGGAATTGTTTTGGCACTTATAGCAACTTTTTGTTTTAGTATGGGATTTGTGTGTCAAAAGAAAGGATTGACTCAGGGCTTACCTGAATTAGAATTTCAAAATGGGGTAAAAAATTTACTTATATCCTTTTCTGAATTTTTTAAAAATAAGATCTGGATAACGGGTTTGGTTGGAATTCTTGTTGTACAACCCATTACAAGCTTAGGATTAATCATATTTTTAGTATCTTCTGTAAGGATTTTAAATGAAAAAATTAGCAGAATGGAGATATTGACGGCAATTTTACTGGGGATAGCACCAATTTTTATTGCCTTTTCAGCAATCTCGAGAATTAATTTCAATTTGTATGAATTTATTATTCCTTTCGGAATCTTTTTTTTGATAAGTTTAGGAATAGCACTTGGCTTCTTCTTTTTAGCAAAATTAAAAGAGGGTACTGCCTTAGAAGGAATATTTTTGACAATTACAGGGGTAATAATTAACGCGTTTGGCACTGTTTTCACGAATATATTTACACAGGCGTATTCAGATGCTAATATCTCAATCTTTTCTTTGTTTGGATGGGCAGAAATCGTATTCGGTATTTTCTGGTTTGATAATTATCATATTTGGGTTTGTATATCACTTTATGGAATGGGCTTGTTTTTTCTATTGGGGTTGATATTTTATCAAAGCGGATTTCAGAGAGCAAAGGCATCGATTGTTTACTTAATTATTAACAGTCTCTCGATAATTATCCCTATTATGGCGGGCATTTTTGTATTTAAGCAAACTTTTGAATTTCCTTTTTTCTTTTTTATCGCCTTGGGAATTATTCTCATTGGAATATTTAATTTAAGTAAATTTCAAGCCCAGATTGAAGAACATCATTAAAAATAAAGGAAATAAATTAGAATTTAGGTGGAAATTCGATGGGTTTCGATGAAAAGTCCCTTTTCCCGGCAATCGGACGCAGTAAAAATCTGTAATCGTAGACCTTATCCTTTTTCAAGTGGTATTTTTTATGTGTGCTTGGGAGACCCGGAAGATCGCCCCCAACCCCCTTTTGTTTGTGGTCGATATTTAGTGTGATATAATCTCGATCGGGTAATTCATGAATGTGGGTTGCCTTTTCTAAATCATCAATACTATAGGGCCAAGCACTTATGTTTAAAAAGCTTTCGCCAATAAAGGATATGAATAATCCTATATCGTCAGGATCCTTAAAGGTTACCCAGCGTACATCCGTTCGATTTGCATTTTCTTGAGGGCGGACATAATGATGTATAAGGTCTTCTATCTTACCCCTATAAAGCCCCACCGCGGCACCAGACTTCCTATCTTCCATTGTTTCTTGCGGTCCCCTTCCAAACCAAGTCATAATATTAAATTCTTGGGGGATCTTCATTTGCATTCCGAATCGAATCATTTCTTCATTAGGAATAAACTTATTTCGTAAAATTATGTCTCCATTTCCATAGACTAAATAAGTAACAGAGAGACCCTCATCGGAATTAATCACATCAAATTTTACCGAGATTCTCTTAATTTGAGGTTTTAGATCCTCATATTCAAATCTTATTACGTCCCTTTTTTCACCAGCTTCTTTCCACGAATAATTGATATAAGAAGATTCATCATCAAAATCCTCTAAGTCTTTATCTGCATATCCCAAATCGTTATCAATAGGAGCCCTCCAAAAATTGGGGATTAAGGGTGAAGTTATCAGCTCCTTCTCCATAAAACGCATAGATTCAATCACACCACTTATTTTACCGATTTTTATGGTAAATTCATTCCCCTTAATTACTAGGTAACTCTCATTATCAACTACAGAAAGTGGTGGAAATGTTTCAATATCTTTTCCTGGTTCTGTTGGGATTTTATATGGTAATTTGAACTGGTCCCACGCGACAATGTGTCCTTTTTTTGCCCATTGATTATCTTTTTTCAATTTATAGGAGATATTAAGGTAATATTCGGTATTAGATTGTAAGTCTGGTGATTTAAATGGGATTCGCATTTCTTTTTGTTCTAATGGACCAATCTCAAGTTTCTCTATACACCCTTCTTCAATTTTCCACCCATTTGCTGTAATTTCCCATTCTAACGAAAAAGACTCTAAGGAAATAAACTTGTAATCGTTAAAAACTTGGATTTTCCCATATAAGAGATCTTCACCGGAAGTATGAATATTCTGATATACCTTTTTCACCTCAAAAAGGCTGGGGTTGGGTCTTCGGTCTGGCATGACAATCCCGTTGATACAATAATTCTTATCATTGGGTTCATCTCCAAAATCTCCGCCATATGCCCAATACTCCTCGCCGCTTTCGGACCGTTTCCTAATACCTTGATCGACAAAGTCCCATATGAATCCACCTATAATATTATCATGCTTTTTAAATAGCTCCATATATTCTTGGAAATTTCCGAGGCTATTTCCCATTGCATGAGCGTATTCACATAGCATTACCGGGCGATTATCGTCCTTTTTCAAGTTGCGTTTGGCAATTCTTCTAATTTGACGCGGGGGATAATACATAAAGCTGATTAAATCAGTTATCTCATTGTAATAATCCCCTTCGTAGTGGATGGGACGGGTGTTATCGATCTCTAAAGTTACTTTTTTCATCTCTTTAAATACATCTCCGAACCCCGCCTCATTGCCAAGAGACCAGGCGATAATGCATGGGTGATTTTTATCCCTATCTACCATCCTTTTCATACGTTTGAGACAGGAATTTAACCATACGTCTTCGCTGTCTGGTAATTTATCTCTCAAACCATGCGATTCTAAATTACATTCATCTATAACATACAGCCCATATTCATCACACAACCTATAGAATTCTGGATGATTGGGATAATGGCTCGTTCGAATTGCATTAATATTATTTCTCTTAATCAATTTTATATCTTGTTCCATTAATTCCACCGATATGGCCCTTCCATTGTCTTGATCGTGTTCATGTCGATTCACACCCTTAAATATTATGGGTTTCCCATTAATATGAAGACCGCCATCCTCTTTTATTTCTATCGCCCTAAACCCGAATTTGTTAGTTACAACTTCAATTAAATTGTTTTTTGAATCATATAATTTTAATATAACATCGTAAAGATTAGGCATTTCTGCAGACCATTTTTCGGGATTATTTATCTCTGATTTGAAAGCCATAAACCTCTCTGAGTTTTCCTCTACTTCAAACTCTTTTTCATTCAAAAGGTCGGCGTTTTTAACTTTTTGTCCTGGTCCAAGTAAGAGAATTTTTAGATTATGAGTTGAATTTTTATCATTGTAATTTTTTACTTTAACCTTACACTTTAAAGTTGCGTGTTGATAATTATCGTCAAATTCACTGTAAATGAAAAAATCTCTTACATGTGCTTTTGGGGTTGAAAACAGAAAGACGTCACGGAAGATCCCACTCAATCTCCACATATCTTGGTCCTCCAAATAGGAGCCATCTGACCACCTGTAGACCTCCACCGCAATTATATTCTTTGCATTGTGAAGAAATTCCGTTATATTGAATTCGGCAGGAGTCATACTTCCTTGGCTGTAGCCTATAAGGTTTCCATTAATCCAGAGATAGAAGGCAGATTTAACACCCCCAAAATGAATAAAGATCTTTCGATCGTGCCAGTCGTCTGGAATATCAAATTCCCTTCGATAAGAGCCAACAGGGTTATAATTATGATCTATTTTTGGTATATCTTCAGTATTAATGCTGTAAGGATATTTAATGTTGGTATATATTGGTATTCCATATCCTCTCATTTCCCAATTACTTGGTACATCGATAATGTCCCAATTACTCTCATAATTAATCTCATAAAATTTCTTAGGCCTTTCGTCAGGATTTTTCACCCAATGAAAATACCATTTTCCATTTAACGAACAATGATATTTTGACGTTTTTCTTGGCTTTAAGGCAGATTCAACTGTTTCAAAGGGAATCGAAGTATTATGAGGAGCTTCTTTATTGCGTTCAATTACCTTAGGGTTTTCCCAATCCTTTATATTGTTCATATTTACATTCATTACATATTCATCGGTTTTATTATAAATCTCTTTTATCTATAAAAGAGTGAATGACTTAAATTAAATTTAGTATATAAGATGAATTCGAAATATGAATTTTATCATAATACTTATAAATTTCTTTATTTAACTGACTGCAAAAGAAGTCCCCTACATTTATGTAGGGGATGAATTTCGCAGAGCA
>CAZDJH010000169.1:0-8050 GCA_964505645.1 uncultured archaeon
ATACCGCTCCGTTGAAAGATTTTATAAATGATCCTTCTTTTGTAAAATTAGCCGATACCACTTTATTATAGCACCCGCTTTCTTTACCTATATTGAAAGAAATAAGAATGATATCGAGCCCCTTTCTTTCAGTCTAAATTCCCCTAATTTCTTGTTTATAATTTTTTCAACGGACTTATTTCGTCCAGAAAGGATAGATATTTAAAAGCGAATTCGGAATAGTTATTTTTGTCAAGAAATATCCGAAAAATAGGAAAAGGGACACTTGAAAAGAAGTTTGAGAAGATATATTATAGACAACATCGGGATTGATAATTCTCTTTTAAGTTTTTACGATGAATCCTTTAGTTTTCTTTGTTAAATATTCAAGGATATCATTAATAAAATTTCTAAATCGAATAGTATAGGATATATTCCCCCTTATCTTAATTAAGCCTTTCATATACGCGTCAAAAGGCGTATTCTCCAACTTAACGATCTGTAAAAGTACATCTTTGGATAATAAAAACTTTAAATGATACTTTTCATTGACCCCTTCTTCATATCTGATGGTTCCATTTTTAATTTCAAACCAACAATTCAGATCGATATCATCTATTGTAAGCTGATATATATCTTTGTAGTCTTTCAAGTGGTCTTGCATCTCCTTTATGACACTTACGAGCGCAGCGATCCTCTGGAAATACTTGGATATAAGTTCCTTGGAATCTTCCTTTGATGAGTTCGATAGCTCATCAAGGAGCGCTTTTATTTTTTGAGTCGGCAGCATTTTATTACCTTGAGGTATTAATATGAAGGTAGGTAGTGTTTCTTATACAACATTTAATTATTGTTCCATTTAAATTTTTCTGTTCTACTCTGTTTGCGTGTTAAGCGTGTTTTGAGTGGCTTCTTGAGTAGAATAAAATTTTTATAGGTTTAAGTATTTAAAGAGTTAATACTATACTTGATTTTACCCTTTTTTATGTTCGGATAAAATCACTCATTCTTCATAAGCCCACATAGTGTAGCCCGGACCAGCATTCGGGACTGTCACTCCTGGTTGTAACGGTATTCCGTACAAGGGGAACGACGCGGGTTCAAATCCCGCTGTGGGCGCCAAATCTTTTTGCCTTATAATATAAAATAAGTTTAGAATATATTGATTCAATTTTCATAGATACCTTGTACTATCTATTTCTTCTAGGGTAATTGTTGAAATTTATGCTCTTTATCCTATTGCACAGCGCTTAAAGATTTGTTTATTGAAAAGTTCATAATTCCGCTGCTCCTATAATTTGTGAGAGTGTATAAAAACAATCAAGATTAACGAGAGAATTGCGGTTATTAGGGAAATTACATAAATAGGTAAATCTATATTTATATACGTTAAATAGCCCGTCATTATGGGAACAAACAAAAAGCAAATTCCAATCATACTTTCCAAGATACTAGAATAGAGGGAGGTCTGATGCTTCATATTTAAGATGAGGATCAAGCGCAACGAGATCCCATAAAGCATTCCGGTTATAGCACCTGTAATAAGGAAAAGAAGGATAAAGAAATAGTAATTGGTATTGATACCGAAGAGGGGGGTAAATATAAACAATGGAATTAGGATAATAAAATGAATTGTCTTAAATCTTTTTATAGAAACGGAGCTGGCGCCGACCATCGCAATGGCCTGAGCAAGCGCATAAAAGGTTGATGCCAGATAAACGGTATAGGTGTCGAATCCCAATACTTCTGATTTTAATGGAAAGAGAAATTTGATGGCTGCGCGCACTATGGAATAGATGATTATTAATAAAAAGGGGTAGTAAATCGGGAAACTTATATTATCGATATGGGGTTGATTTCCACTATTCTGGGATGGCTTTCTTAATTGACCTCCTTGAAGAACCTCCTTGTGTGGCTTTGTGAGGATAAAAGCATTTTTATAAGGCTCTTGAAAAGCGAAAACGGCAATTAAAACATTTACTAAAAGAAAGATGGGCGCAAAATAGAATACAATCTCAAGATCATTAATAAGATAAGTAAGAACCGCCCCAAAAACAAGTCCCAAAACCAATCCTGTGTTCCACGAGATATTATATAACGCAGTTAAGCGGCGATGCCTATGATATACATTATCAGAAATACTTGCTTGAAGGTTGGTCCAAAATAGTCCTACTATAAACCCTTCACACAGACGGGTGGTAAGAAATAGGATAGGATGGAGCGAAATATAAAATATTAGCTGGCTTATTAAGGTTCCAATCATTGCAATTATTACACTGGTCTTTCTCGGTAATCTTTCCGAGACTCTGCTCAATAAGATGGGTGAAACGGAATAAGTAAGGGTTGTGGCGGCGGATAATAGCCCGATAATTTCAGTAGGGACTGACCTTCGGAAAAAATAGATAGGTATCGCGAGGCTAATCATGTTCATATTAAGAGGATAAAAAATCGCCAAAAAAATAACCGGCCAGAACCTCCACTGAGCAGAACCTACATTTTCCATTGTTCTATAATGAGACTTCGAAATGGATAATCTTTTTCTTGGGCAGAATTTACCTGTATATTGATTTAATAAATCGCGAATCCTACAAAAGATTTATTATAAGACAAAACTTTCTTGGGTGAAATTAATTTAAAGATTAGCAGCATATTTTAAAGTTGTCTATTGCTCCAAATTCCATCTCAAATCTTATAAATCTACTATATTGCCATATTTGTTCTAATTTTTTATATTTTATAATTAAACTCCACTTTTCCTATAATTACCTAAATTTGTGTTATGTTTTGGAATGTAATTAGTTCAGAACTTTAATAGATATGACTTATTTTATGGGTTTTTTGATTTAATTAAGTTTTTAAAGATAAACTATATATATTTTTTAAAAAAATTAAGAGGATTTAGTTATTCTTAATATATTTTCAATATGAAAATGAAAATGAAAATAAAAATGAAAATCAAAATATCTAATTTTATATGAATTGCGACCCAAAAGAAGGAAGATTCAATGAATAAAAAAGATATTTCTGATAAAGAAATGATTAAAGGGCTTATCGAATCAAGCCCCGCAGGTATCACGATAGTTAATAAGAAGGGGAAAATCATATATGCAAATTCTCATGCGGAGAAAATTTTGGGGGTTTCTAAGAAAGAAATTGTAAGTAGAACCTATTATGATACAAAGTGGTGTATTAGGGATTTCGATGGAAACGAGTTTCCTAAGGAAGACTTACCATTTGAAAGAGTTAAACGAATGAAAAAACCCGTCTTTAATGTTAGACATACCATCTCTTCTAATAATGGTAAGATACGTTTTCTCTCAATCAATGCTGTTCCATTGATGAACTCGGATGGAGATTTACAAGAGGTGGTTTGTCATTTAGATGACATCACCAATGAAATGAATACAGTACGGAAACTTAAAAAAACCACCGAGGATTATGAGTTTATCACAAATAATATAGGGGATATAGTAACTGTGCTGGACGAAAATTTAAACACAATCTATTTGAACGGGGCAGTTGAGGAGATTTCGGGATATACCGTCGAGGAACTACTGGGATTAAAACCTTTCGTATTCATCCATCGCGAAGACATCAGAGAGGTGGCAGAGAACTATAAAAGAACCCTTAAGGAGGGAACAGGTCGAGCGGTATATAGAATGCGGGATAAATACGGAGAGTATAAATGGATCGAAGGGATGGCCAAAACATCGATCGGTCGGAGCGGTAAGAGCAGGATCATCGTAGTGAGTCGGGATATCACCCAACGGAAAAAGGCAGAACAAATCATAAGGGACTCTTTAGATAAATATTGGTCCTTATTTGAGAACATGTCCGCCGCATTCGCATACCATAAAGTGCTTTATGACAGAAACCAGCAACCCATCGATTATATCTTTTTAGAGGTGAATTCCAAGTTTGAAGAAATAACCGGATTAAATACAAAAGATATCATCGGAAGAAGAGCTACCGAAGTACTCCCCGGAATTGAGACTGACCCTACGAATTGGATCGAGACATACGGCAAAGTTGCCCATACGGGCGAACATATAGAATTTGAAGACTTTTCCGAACCGCTTCAAAGATGGTATTATGTAACGGCGTACTCCCCAAAGAAGGACTATTTTGCCTGCATTTTTACCGATATCACAGATCGGAAAATGAATCAAAAGGAATTAAAAAAGTCCTTAAGAAAAACAGAATTTTTTAAAGACCTCCTCTCTCATGATATGGCCAATATACTCAACAATATCAAATCTTCCGTTCGATTAATGGAAATGTGGAAAAATGATCCCACACAAGTTAAGGAGCGCGAAGATATTATGAAAATCATAACACAACAAGTAGAAAGAGGCTCGTCACTTATCTCAAATGTGCGGAATCTTAGCAAGATTGAAATGATTAAGCAGCAAGGCTTGCCCATGGATGTTAAGAATGTCCTTGAGATCGCAGTACGACATATTGGCTCTCGATTTCATAATCGGAAGATACATATAAAAACACAAATGGCGGAGGGAGAGATCAATGTGGAAGGGGGAAAACTATTATTGGATGCTTTTGAAAATATTCTCTTAAACGCGTGTATGCATAATGAAAATAAGGAAATACGGATCTGGATAAAACTTTCCAAAAAAGAACAAAACAACAAAAATTTTGTTAAGATCGAATTTATGGATAACGGGTTGGGCATTTCTCAACAGAGAAAGGAACAGATTTTTAAAAAATCTTATACGCGAAAGAGGGGCGAGGGAGGGATGGGTATCGGATTATCGCTCGTCCAAGAGATCATTACGGGTTATGGGGGACGTATCTGGGTCGAAGAACGGGTGAAGGAAGATCATACAAAGGGAAGCAATTTTATCATTCTTTTAAGAGAAAGCGAATAAGAATTGTAGGGAAGGGCAATAATATTTTAGGTTTTTTGTCACTTCTAACTCTGATTCGATGTGTTCTGCTCGTCGAAAGGTCAAAACGCTTTCTTAATCCAAATTTAAATTATCGTATGAATGAATGTGGAGATATGTGAATGGATAGTTCGTAATTTCAGATGTAGTTAGTTTGTTGAAGTTAATATCGGGAGGATAAATCTTTTTGTCGCATTCGGGGGCATATAGTGACAATTTCGTCAAGTTTCGGAGTTTTCAGAGGATTGGATTCGTTCTTATCGACAATCAAGTCCGCGAGCCTTAATTTGTTTTTGGGCGACCTTTCCGCTTTATATTTAGGTCTTGAGACCATCTCTTCGCCATTTTGCTCGGGAAAGCACGCAGATTCATCGAGGATCGCGCTCTTCAGTTTATTCGGATTACAAAATACTTTATAATTACTAAAATTAAATATGAGTTTCAATAAATAAGAAACTTCGAAAAAGATTAAAAAGATAGCTGCATTCCTTGATATCACTCAAGCTGAAGTTATTAAGAGGGCATTAACCCATTATGAAGAAATTCTTAAAGAAAAGATAAATATGAATTCTATAGATGAAAAAAATAATAAAGAAGAAGAAGAAGAAATAGAAAAAATCCTTCAAAAGGCTACAGAAACCGTTTGGGAAAAGGATCCCGAGAGGAAGGAACAACTGCAAATGAAATTACAAAAGGGGTCTGATACCATTGATGACTACATTCTAAATGATAAGAAAGATAAAAGTCCTCACTCCGGAAGAATTTATGAAGAAATATAAACACATTTGAAAAAAGGCTACATATATAATTCCCTAAGGCTAAGTTCTTATTTATTCTACTTATTAAAATTTCTCCCAAATTTCAATAAATCTTTTCATAGAATTCTTAGCAAACTCCTTTTTAGCATTTAGCACAGAATTTTCAAATTTATCCTATAGATATGGAAATGGAAAGTTCGTAATTTCAGAAATATCTATTTTATCAAAATTTAATTCGGTTGGATAAATCTTCTTCTTACACTCGGGGCATGCTACTAGCTCACAACTTGGCCGCTTTTTCCGATCGTTTATCCCTTATGATCCTTCCTGTGTTTATATTACTCGATATGAACTACCACCATAGAAAGAGATACATACAAAAATTTGCCAGTATGCTAAACATAACGGATCCCTTAATAGATCCCCTCAATTTTAATATTTAGAGGATTTAAGAATAAGTATATTTAAAAAAACAAAAAAAGCTCTTTAACTTTCAAGGTTCAAATAATCTTCAATCGCCTTTATATTTAAATTATAAATCGAATTCCAATCATCAAATTCCTCTTGAGTTAGCAAATGAAAATCAAAGGGATGTACATAAGACAATTGGGTATCTTCCTCTATTTTGGCGATTAATTCTGCCCGTTTCATATGTTTTTTTGGGACATCTGCTATAATTATCACGTCAATATCGCTTCCTCCAACCAACTTGTCCTCAACAACGCTTCCAAATATTAAGACGCGCGCATCGGGCAAGAACTTCTTGATGCTTATAAATATTTCCTTTAGGTACTTTTTATGATTCTTTAACATTTCATTCCGTTTCTTTATCAAATCTAACGTTTCCCACAAGTTCTTTCACCTCCTTGGCAATTTGAAGAGCATCCTCCGCATCATCTTTATCGTATGTATATGTGAAGTATCTGGCATTAAAGTAGGCACTTTCCAGAAATCTAAGATCTTTTCTATCAAACTTAAATCGATCATCCTTATTTAACTTATATAAGACCCCAAATAAACTTTTTATCGAATGCCTTTTTGGAAAATCGCCTGTTTGTTCTAATATCAACGCCTTAAGATTCAGTTGAACAGATTGTTCCGCCAAAAAACATGTAAGATCCCAATCATCATCAACAAATCTCTCCCTTGCTCCCTTTAAAAAATTTTCTGCTCGTTCATAAAACAACTCTACTTTTTCTTTACTCATAACATTTCAATTATGTTAATGCTAAATCTTTTAATATATTACAACCTTTAAAATATTTAAATAACATACTATAGGATAATAGATAGTATTAAAATTTAGTATATTAAATATCAATAAAAAGCTAACCTTAAATTCTTGTTTTTCTTATTTTCGTGATCTGTTTATTCATCTATTATCTAAATAATTAATCCTTATTGCATTTTGCTAAATGAGATTTTAAATCTGATATCAATACTTTAAGAAATAATAGTTTTAAGACAAATTCAAAAACTTTATCACTTTTCTCCCCCTCACTTTAAGATCTCTGTCAATATACATCAAAAGCGCATGCGGAATGCAATCATCGTATGAATGGATGTGAAGATAAGGAAAAGGAAAGTTGGTAATCTCGGCCGTATTAATTTTGTCGAGGTTGATATCTGTGGGGTAAATCTTCTTGTTACAGGCAGGACATTTTACGACAATTTCGTCAAGTTTCGGCGTTTGCGGTGGATTCGTTTCGTAATCGTCTACAATCAGATCCGCAAGTCTCAACCTCTTTTTGGGCGAATTACCCGCTTTATCTTCAAGGTTTGAAATCATTTTTTCGCCATTTTGCTCAAAAAACCATTTAAAGTCATCTATAATCCCATTCTTCAATTGAGTAGGCTCACAAACTAGGCTTTCGGTAATAAAATTCGAAAATAAAAAACCCTGCTTGTAGAATTCGAATAGAATGTACTTTAATTTCTCGTATAGATCTTCCTTATCCTTTATTTGCAAAACTATCATTACTACTTATTCAAGAGCAGATATAAAAAAGCACCATATAATTTTACGTATAATTTAATGATATTCAATCACGATCTTCTGATGATGGCGAGCTTCCCGATGCGCTTTAATAAACCGTGGAAATATGCAAAGATTTGCCAGTATGCTAAACATAACAAATGCTTAGAGGGTCCACTCAATATTGAGGCATAATCTTGAATCATAATCATGATCTCTAAATTTTGACCGTATAGGGTCAGTTGATTAAACCTAATTAAAAGAATTCGAATTTATTTAAAGATGAAGATAATTGGAACATTGATCTTAACAATTCATGAAGATAGGATTCCAAAGACCTTTTTAAACTCCAGTACATTAAGTATTAGGCATAAATAATAAATTTGTGATGTAAACGTCTCTTGGAAGAGAGTTAAAATTTATGGTAGATGAAG
>CAZDJH010000170.1:0-8045 GCA_964505645.1 uncultured archaeon
ACGCTTAGCGGACTCGTAGGAATCCCCGTCCTTTAGGGCGGGGAGACTTCAATAATTCCAATTCTAAAGAGGGATAATATTTTTTTTTTACAATGAAAAAGTATTTATAAATAAAATGTTATAATACTTATAAAAAAAATAATAGCTATATGACTTCTATAAATTTTCAAATTGACAAGGATAAAAAGGAATTAATTGAAGAGATCACTAAATTAAAGGGTTATAATAGTGTTAGTGAATTCATAAGGGAGTCTATTGATGATAAATTAAATCTTGAACAATCTATAGATGATTTCCAGAAAAAGAATCCCCCTTTAGATATTGACAAAATTGACATACCTGAATTTATTCCAGATGGAAAGTATTTGGGTATCTCAAGAAATACTATTGTTGTGACTGGTGATAGTCTTGGTGAAGTAGTGGAAAAATTATATGAAAAGTTTCCAAAATCAGCCGCAGGCGTATTGAGAAAAGGAAAGGAGATTGAGGATTTTGAGGTGCTTTTCTCTTTCTTTGACATTAAAAATATAGAATGTTATCAACAAGCAAAAATCAAAGATAATTACTACGGATTGTTAAAAATTATATTAATTAAAAATAGAGATTCAATACCCCTACTAGGTTTAATCGATACAGGGGCTTCTTTAATGGCCCTTGATAAATCTTTAATAGACCAATCCAAATATAGCGTAAAAACTGAAAAAACTATTCTTACCGCTAAAGGTACTAGTAAAGTCCCTATATATTCGGGAAAATTCAAATATAATAATAAAATATATGAATTAGATTTTACCATTATGCATTTTAATGGTTCATTACCAATTAAGGCCTTAATCGGAAAGAATTTCATTGATAAGTTTAATTTACTCTTCTTGGGGGATAAAAAGATGTTTTGTTTAGAGCAATTTTAATGTTTTATTAGTATAGTTTTTGTTCCAGAATGCTCAAAACTTAATGAAATCGTTATTCGGTCAGGTTCAATATCATAACTCCATGTGTTATTCCTTGTTCCCTCCTTAAGGTGGGTTCCATCCTTCATTTGTATTGCCTTAGGCTTGTTTTTCGCATAAAGTAATATAGGAACGGTTTGCCCCTCTAATTCTTCAATAGTCAGTTCTAATGCCTCATTCTGAACTTTTATCCGTGGGTACTGCTTTTTGGAACATGGAACAAATTTGTTTGTGCTCCCAATTACCGCCATCCCGTTTGAAAAGATCGGAGCAAAAATATAATACCTATAACCATATTTCGCCAACTTTCCAACTTCGATTTTCTGTTCCTTTGAGATCTTTTCAATCGTATCCTCGAAATAATCGTATAAAATATATTCTTCTCGCTCAAATCCGAGTTCTTGTGGGGTGATAGAAAAGTCTTTTACTCGCCATGGCCAAATATTCGATACCAACACAAGCCTCCAATAATGATTCCCTCTTTTTATATATGTATCGCAGATGTAATATTTTCGATGAGGTTTGAACATAAGATCGTTCGCGGTAAGCGCTTTATCGGATTTATATAATAACCCATCTTTTCTACAAGTTTTTTTCAAGAGCGACCCGTTCACATTTTCCTTTTTATCGCCAGGGGCCACCACACCTGCATTTAAGCTCTGATATAGACATTTAAAGACAGGATATTTCTCCCCGAATAGGCGTGTAAAAGACTTCTCCATGGAGCACGAGCGAAAAGCATCCGGATGCGAGTTCAAACCGACCGTATTGATTATGATATTGGTTTGAGTAGAATGTACATATCTGTAGGTTAATGGCCAGCGATGATTATAATCACCGGAACAACGGGTGATGGTTATATTAGGGTGTTTAATGCTGTATAGGAGGATGGCGGGTGTTTGCATGCAGTAAAAAACATTCACATTGTTTTCATTCGCGGCAATAGCCATACTGTCCAACCATTTACCAACGGCATTTATGTTTTGTCGTAAATGGGGCATGCTGTCTATTTGATTCTTCATCCAATCTTGCTCGTATACCTCAATTCCACTTTCTTTAGCATGTTGCATTAACCACACCCAGAATTTTTTTTCCAAGGGACATGCATGGTTTTTATAGGTTATAAATTCATACTCGTCTAAATATGGAGAGCGAGAATCCCAGCGCCTATTATGGGCGGTAATGGGGAGTTTAAACCGCTCATTATAAAATGTTTTCAAATCTGTGGAAAATTTTTCCGGGTCGGTTTCCCAACGCAATGTATTTCCATATAACCCTCCGCCCATTAACCGGACAATAGGGCGAAATATAGTAGTAAATACCTTATTGGTATGCTTTAAATACCACCAGCTATCGAAATTGAAATATTTAATCGGAATATCTTCTTGTTCAAAATATTTCCTTACTGCTACTAAAGTATCTTCATAGTTCATCCCTTTCTCCGTTTTATAATAGTAATAAGCGCCATTATCGGTCCAAAACCCCAAATGCGAGCATACAATGTCCGCATATTGGCTTTTTCGATGAGAACCGTGGTATTCGAGAAGGATATCTCCTAATTCTTCCATCGGTTTATTAATACCCTTACCAAAGTAGAGAATAAATGTCTGCGAATAGCCTTTAGGGAGCTCTGTAATCTCTCCTTGAATCCCACAATTGATACGCCCATCATCATCTTCTGAAATTGCGGTATTCAAAAAGCCATCTAAAGGGGATATAATCACGCAATTCAAGTCATCATCATAAAGTACAACTGGGGCCGAGGTGGCATCGATTTTTCGGGAAGGAGGGCAAAATATTGCGTGCCGATAGGTAAATACATTTGTATTCGGGCTTTCATTATAGAAGGAAGGGAATCCGGTTATTAAATCCTCATAAGTACCTGTAGCCATATCTTTAAGCCCCTTTGGAGCACTTAATGTAAATGTGACAAAACTTTTTTGGATATATTTCCTAATGGTTAGAATAATTTCGATATCCGTATTTGCTAACTCGCATGAAACTTTTGTTTGTTTAAATTGCCCAAATTTATCTTCTTTTTTCTCTTTAGTGATTTTTTTAATTATTAGGTTATTAAAGTTATTATTTGAATCGTTTAGATTTGAAAATACCTTCTGTTCATGCCGAACCTTTACGATGCCTTTCGAAAATGTCCTTCCTTCTCCAAATAATATGTTATAAATACCGCTTTCTTCATTAAAGATAATTTGGGGTTGATTGTTTTGTGGAGAATTCGCCGTATGGTTTTTATCATTAAAATTCTGTGAATCAAACTTATAACTCGCGTTAAAGAGAGGGGAGACAAATCTTTTAAATATCCATGGAAGTATTAAATATGCGATTATGCATAATAAAGTTAAACTAATAATGGTCCAGAAAACAATCCAAATAAGGATATTTAGCATCTTTTCTTAAAACAAGTTGATATGTTTAGTTATGTTATTTTAAAACGGGGAATTAAATAAGGTTTATTAATAGGGGATCCGAGTAGAATATAAATTCCCTTTTTTTTGAAGAGAAGTAAGTAAATCCAAAAAGTGTAAAAATAGAAAAAAATGAACTTTATTGGGTTGGCTGTGTCTTTCCGAAGATTTCATTAAGCTTTTGACGATCATCCTCGCTCATCTGACTCATGGCCTCCACATTCTGGCGCATTAAATCCATCATGACTTTTCGAGATATGATTTGGTTAAGTACAGGTAAAGCGATCCTTATTCGAGTGAGCTCCGAATTCATTAATTTTGCCGTGTCCCTCATGCTTTTTAGATCCTCCTTTGTCATTCCTTCTTCTCCGATTCCTGGGCAATCGAGGTCAACAATACTGAAATTCTTACCATCATATTCCAGAGGATATGTTCGGCAGCTCAATGGTCTATTTTCGTAAATTAAGCATTTTTCTTCCTCTTTATTATAGAGAGGACATTTCTTATCCAACAAATCTTCGATTGGTGTCTCTTTTAACGCGTCTTGCGGATCCTGCTCTAATTCTTCATCTGTCTTCTCTTGATCCACTAATGGTTTCAAAATCAAATCCACACCGCCATCTGGTTTTGAATAAACCTCTAAGTAGGGTAGGAAATTCGATAATACTTGATTTCTCGCCCACATTTCTAAATCCCATAAGGTTATTGGAATTGGCCCACGTGTAAGGCAACATTGATCACAGCGGGTACATTTGAATTTAAATTTTGTTCGCTTCTTTTTCGGTTTTTCCTCATTCTCGTTTTCTGACATTTTTAATTACCTCTTTAAGATTTTTAAATTTAGATTATCTTAACTCATATATGATAATAATAATTCGAAAAAAAAATTTTTTACCCACATTTATGAACTTTTGATTACATGAAGGATTATAATAACATTAAAGAAGAAGATTTTGTATTTTTATTTTCTAAACCAAATAACGTGGTTTATGCCAATTATCACGCAGCTAATAATGGCATTAATAGCATCATTAATAGGATATGTACATGTTAGACGAGCTGAGCACTATAGGGAAAAGTATGGAGATCTTGCGTATTAAAATTTTTTTTACTGTTATATCATCCCACTCCTTGTTAGTTGGTATGCTGTTTTCTTTTATCCATTCTTTATCGCAGGTCCAATTCTACTTCCATTTTGGCTACCATTAATTCTAGGGACTTTATTTTGTATTATGTTTGTTTTAGTCACTATTCACATTGAAAAAGCGGGTTTTAAAATCTATACTTATCCCTTACATTTGGTTGTTTTGCATTAGCATTTATAGCAAATAATTATATTGCCCTTATTTGTGCTATAATTCATTTAATTCCGTGTATTCTGATGGGAAAGATCGAAGATAAAGAATTAGTTAAAAGAGATGGAAGCGAACATTTAGATTATATTCGCTCTACAGCCATACTATTTCCATTCAAAAGAATTATAGGCTTTCTCAAGCTCTTATTCTTTATTAAATAATCTTTTTTTAAAAGGAAATAATAAAGAATTTTATTTTTATTGTTTTAATTAACTTAAATATTTATTAAAATTCGATTTTCATTGATTCAATATGTCTTTTGAAGAAGATTTTAAGTTGCTGAAGAAGCTAACAGAAATACAGAGTTGTAGTGGTAATGAAAGTGAAATCCGAGACTTTATTAGAGAATATATAAAAGAAGATTGTGATAAGGTTGAAATTGACTATTTAGGAAATCTTATCTGTACAATTTCCGGAAAATTCTCTGATGATGATAAACTTCGTGTTCTGCTTGACGCCCATATGGATGAAATTGGATATATAGTACGGTTTATTGATGACAATGGGTTTATTCGTTTCTCGAAAGTGGGGGGTCAGAATCCACGTATATTACCTGGACAGAAAGTAACGATCCATTCAACCTCAAGCGAGGATATCATCGGTATTATCGGGGAAAAGCCAATCCATTTATTAAAGAAAAAAGAAAAGCAGAGAACCAGCGAGATTGAGGATTTATTTATCGATGCGGGGTTTTCTAGCAAAGAAGAACTAAAAAAATATATTTCCGTAGGCGATTATATTACATTAAAACAAGAATGCACCCCTTTCAAGAACAAGAACAGATTTTTCTCAAAGTCGCTCGATGATAGGGCAGGATGTTTTGTCTTGATAAAACTAATAAAGGAATTTTCCGCTTTAACCGATCAATTAGATAAAGATTTAATCTTTTTATTTGCCGCTCAAGAAGAGATTGGAGTACGGGGGACCACAGTAGGTTCTTATCGTGTTTCTCCCGATTTAGGGATTGCTGTTGAGGTTACTCATGCAATTGATTTTCCTGGAATCAGTAAGGAAAAATTCCAAGATTGTTCCCTTGGTGACGGAGTATCTATCAGGGTGGGTCCGAACCTTTATTCGAAGTTAACGAAAATGCTCATAGAAACGGCCAAAGAAAAGAAAATCCCCTATATTTTGTGCGCAGAGCCCCGGCCAACGCCTACAGATGCTAGGGCAATTCAAATGACAAAGGAAGGAGTACCTTGCGCCTTAGTTTCCGTTCCTCTACGGTATATGCATACTAACATTGAAACCATTGAATATCAAGACCTTATTCATTGCATTACCCTATTAAAAACCCTTCTCTTAAAGGATTTGCGAGGATTATTAAGATTATAGATTATTTCTCTTTAATTATTTCTGGGTTTTTTTTCTTCTTAAATCCGTGTTTATATAAGTTTCCTATTATCTCTTGCATACCCGGGCATCGTGCCCAATCAGCTCTATATTCACAAGCCAAACACGTGTCTTTCGTCCCATTTGCCCTAATATATCCAATTACTCCAATAATAAAATTTAATTGAAGGAGTAGTAATATCTTAAGTATAATCGGAATCGGAATTAATAATATGCTTATTATGTAAAAGCCCGTTCCGATTCCTATAGAAATCTTGGAAATAATCTTTAATACCATATATCTTGTCAAGTTTAAAAGGTTTAAGATCACAGGAGTAAAAAAAGCATACGCGAGGAAATTTAAAATAATTAGGTTAAATAAATTTAAATCAATGAAAATTATTGAAAGGATGATTGTAATTATTATAGTTGGATAATATGTAAAACAACCAATACATAATTTATATCTCTTTATATGATAAACATGGTGATCAAATTTCTCACAATTAGGATGGTGTGATAAAAGAATAGGTTTAATATCACTATAAAATAATTTCAATCTTTCAACTTTTTTCTTTAATTTATATAATAAGAGCATGATAAAAAAAAAATTTAGTCCATTAATATATTTTTATTTTATTTTATTTGCTTGTTTAGGCTCTCGCACGATAAGATATATAATACAACCGATACAACCACTAACAAGAACAATCAAAAGCCACATTGTTTCATCCATATCACGTTTTTGTGCATCTTTATATACCCACACAGCAATAGCGATTGAAATTATGCAAGTTATGGGTATAATTATAAGGAATGATATCAATAAAACACCATAAATCATACCATATGGATCGATTTGGAACATCTTTTTCTTTCTCTAATTTTGAAATTTTTAGGATTTATTTAAAAATATGATTTAAAATTCTATGATTAACTCTATTGTAATTGTATTTTAAATTTTTCTAAATCTATGAAATAAAAAATGAAGATGAAAAAAAATAATTGATATTAATTTAAATTTTAATGATTATCAATTTTTTAATCTCTTACGATGAGGTATATAATACAACCTATACATCCCGTCAGAAGTACAATCAAAAGCCACACGGTTTCATTCATATCACGCTTTTTTGCGTCTTTATATACCCACACGGCAATGGCGATTGAAATTATACAACCAATGAGGCCTAAAACTATAAAAATCCCAAACATACCCGTTAATAATACAGTAGGATCAGAATATTGTAACATTTTTATTACCCTTTCTTTTTAGAATCTTATTATTTATATTTGAAATATTTTTTTTATGTAATGAATTTATGTTCTATTATTTATAAGTTTTTTTATTTCATTTTCATTGTTTAAATTCGAAGTCCCACCATTTATTGAACTATCACGCCTTAAAGGGGGATGGACTCGTAATTAATCGGGGATTGCGGACATACCATCAGTCTTACATCATCTCCAAACGCTAATCCCCGTAGTCCCTACGTTCGCGATGAACTTGGGTATCTTTCATCATTCTTACTATTGCTCCAATCCATTTAAATATTATGAGGGTCTTGAATTAATGAGTTATAAAATGCGATTTATCACCGCTGTAAGGCCGGTGCTTTCTCGCCCAATAATGGTAAAATATTTATTTTTAATACATTTATTCACTTATATAAGGATTTATAGTCAATAGATTAATATATTCAATTTATTGCTTTATCTTGATCCGATCGCGATCCGGGCGGCGACAAAGGACGATCTGCCGTTCATCGATGATCTGCAGAGGCGTCACCGCAGCAGCCTGGGCTTCATGTTCCGCACCGTGCTGGAGGGATACATGAAGCGCGGCTTCGTCCTGATCGCGGAGGAGGTTTCTTGCGCGCGTGAGGATCAGCCGTCCGCGGCGTCAACCCTCTCTCACCCGCTCTCCCTCTCGCCCGCTCCTTCTCCCGCGGTGCCGGCCCGTCGACTCGGCTACTGCATCGGAT
>CAZDJH010000171.1:0-8028 GCA_964505645.1 uncultured archaeon
ATCCTATTGGCCCCTTCATCGATTAAATCTAAGGATGCATTTCTGCACTCCTTACTTTTTTTATTAGCCATATCAAGTACTTTATTTTTATAGGTTTCAGATGTAATATCGTTATGCGGGCTATTAATAAAACTTTCTAAATTCTCTGAGACCCAATGATATCTTCTGGCTTTTTTTATGGTTTTATCCATTCCTTGCTGGATTATCCCCCAACTATGCTCAGATACAACCATGAGATGTGAATATAGGGAAAACCCATCTTGAATAGCGGCATTATCCACTTTTGCTACGAGGCGACTGATCTCGCTAAATTGATGAGCGTTATCTTCATTAAAATCTAATTTTTTCCCCTTCTCAGTTAAATGCTCCTGTACTTTTGTGGAGTTTTTCCCTTTCCCTCCACCAATTATTAATCCGTGATCTTCGGGGGTGATAATTTGCTTTAAAATCCCTCCTAAAACTGTCGTGCAGCCGCTCGAATGCCAATCAAAGCCTAATATACATGCTAATCCTTGAAACCAATAGGTATCACTTAACCTCCTAATAATTCCCTCTGCCCCTTCCATATCGTATATGATATCAATGATGGGCTTTCCCAACTTTAACATTCGAGACAACAGCCATTTAGGAGCCTTAGAACTGTGGAGAGGTAAAGTCGCCATTCCAATTTTACTAATGGTAAACACTACTCGCGATTTTTATTTTATAAACTTCTTTTACGCTTTTTATATTCCCTAGACTCTTTAATTATTAAAAAGGAAAGAGGGTGGAAAATTATGAGAAAAGTGGAAGATAATTCCTGAAGTAAAGATTTCATCTGTAATTTAAAAAAAAGATTCTAAAAAGATTAATACTAATTTAGATTAGTACTTTTACAGGGAACCCTATTTTATCATCTCTCAAAAATTTCGAGAGATCAAAACCTATTTCTCCCTCTTAAATGCAATTTCTTTTGGAAATACCCCGCCAACTCACATAGCAAACTTCATTGGAATAAGGACGAGGGAGATCTATCACTATCTTGAAAACCTAATTAGGCTAGGTTTCGTTAAAAGAGAGGTTCCTGTGGAGGGTAATAAAAAAAGGGGCATTTATATAATTGAAGATGAGATTTTTGATTTTTGGTTTAACTTTATATACAAATATCGAGAAGAAATTGAGCGGGAAGGATTCGTGCTTAAACATGAGGAATTAACTGCTTTCTTAGGGAAGAAATTTGAAAAGTTCTGCTTAAATGAGGTTGCCTCTAAATTATTATCAGAATATAAAAAAATTGGGAGATGGTGGTATAAACAGCAAGAAATAGACCTCGTAGCTGTTAATGAAGAATCTAATTCCATTGCTTTTTTAGAATGTAAATGGAGTAATTTAAGTATATCAAGATCGGAGGAAATTATAGATAAACTTAAGAACAAAGCACAATCTGTAAGATGGAAGGAAGAATTTGGAATTATTGCGAAAAATATCGAAAAGAAGCAAGTGCTTAGAAATAAAAATATTATTGCTTTAGATTTCAATGATATTATTAAGTCGATAAAAATAACTAAATGAACTATCCTATTGAGCCGGAAAGAAAAAGGTGGGCCTTACGAAAATACAACGTAGGGAAAGCTGTCTTTGATTCGCGTGTCAATTTTGGAGCGTAGTTCATTTAAATCAACATGTCCGTTTATCTCTTTAAGTAGTTGAGGGCTCAAAGTACGGGCAAACCTTTTAATTGAACTCTTAAAAAGAGCAGTCTCGCCACGAGAAATCACTACAAATACACCCCTTTTATCTGGAAGAGAAGTCACAAGAATGATAAAGCTCTCAGCATCAATGTATCGGATATTAGCGCCAGCCCCAAGCACTTCCTTAAACATATTTGAGACTGCAGTAAATGCCCCCGCCAATAGATGCTCTAAATGCTTTTTCGGTTTCTCGTTATCCAATTTTTGCACTTTCCTAACATAACATAAAGTCCCGCCTTCGTTAAAAATCATGAAGTTATATATGGAAAAAGGGATATAATACAGATAATCGGGATGCATTATGAAATTAGAGATTATTAATAATATGCCAATTAACGAAAAAATTAACGCAACTGAGGTAAATATCTCATAATAATTCTCATAGAAAAATACATCCCGAATTAAATATAGAGATCCATACAAAATTAAAAACATCAAACCAATCGATTCTATGAGAATGGTTTTAATTTTTACTATTTTTAGCTCTTTTATCATGGTTGAAAAAGCAAATATGAAGACTGTGCAGATTATTAATGATTGTAGAAAATTTGACATTCGTAAAAGAGTCTGAATAAAAATATCATCAATTTCCCTTAAATTTATATAACTCACCCCAAGAGAGATATCCTTTAGCGACATGTATAATGGTATCAATAATTTGAAAGAAACTAAAAAGAAATATAATCCTAATAAAAAAATTGAAAGACTTAATCTCGGTCTGGCATGAGATATAGATTCATAATGAAAAAATATAAGAACTATTCCTAGGGGAAGTAAACTTGTCATTACTACTATAATTAAAATGTTATACAAGTTGAGCCCTACAGCCGTGTTAGCAATAGCAATACATACTAAAGAACCTATGAGATATTTTATATTGGTATGATATTTTCGGCTCTTTTGAAAGATAATTCCAGTAAGGACTAGTAACGTTGCCGAGATAGCTAAAATTAAAATGTTTGATATCATAATTATATAATTTAATTTATTATTTTTAAATCCTAGTAAACAAATAATTTTTAAAAATTACGCTCTCGTCTAACTGCGGGAGGAGGGCAAGCTTATTGATGTGCTTATATACAATTTTCGAG
The DNA here is from genome assembly GCA_964505645.1 of uncultured archaeon. Taxonomy (GTDB): domain Archaea; phylum Asgardarchaeota; class Lokiarchaeia; order Sigyniarchaeales; family SOKP01; genus TEKIR-8. The sequence goes on from CAZDJH010000171.1 coordinate 2,822, forward strand.
ACCGTCCGTTTTCGAGCCCTCAAGTGGAAGTACGTGAATGTCCCCAAATATCCAGATTCTCTGCAACGGTAGAATCTCCCGGTCATACCTTTTCGTATAGTGAGAATGACCCATTCAACCTAAGGAAAACATACCAAGAAAAGGGAACTTATAACCATTATTAAAATAAGTCTAAAAAGTTCTTTAAGATCTTAATTCCATTAGGTTTCATTTTGATGGACTCGGGATGAAATTGAACCCCTTCAACAGGAAATCTTTTATGTCTAACTGCCATTATAGTTCCATCATCTGCTGTTGCTGTGATCTTGAGTTGCTGAGGTAATATTTCTGATTTTGCTGCTAAAGAATGATACCTCACAACCTCAAGGGGATTTGGAATGTTTTTAAATAATTTCTCTTGATCATGAAAGACTTTGGAAACTTTCCCATGCATAGGTCCAACTTTAGCTTTCTCCACATATTTAGTATCATTATCATCGTGTTCTAATTGACCGAATGCTTCCACAATTGCTTGATGACCTAAACAAACACCTAAAATCGGGATTATTTTAAAATATTTTTGTATTACCTGAATTACATTCCCCGTATCATATTTTGGGTGTCCCGGTCCCGGTGAAATGATGATTATATCAAATCTTCTGTTCTTTATTGTGTTTAAGGAAATATCATTATCTTCAATTATAATATTAGATTTAGGTGTTATTTGACAAATATAATTCACTAAGTTATAGACAAAACTATCATAATTATTAATAAATAAGATGTTCATGACCCTCTCAACTCCGCTATTTTTATTGATTTTAATACACTATAAAGCTTATTAGATGTTTCAATAAATTCTTGATGTGGCTGAGAATCTGCAACGATCCCACCTCCAGATTGCGCAAAATATCTACCATTGTGAGAGAATAAGGTTCGAATAGCTATCGCAAGGTCCATGTCTCCGTTAAAGGAAAAATATCCAACCACTCCTCCATATGGCCCACGGCTTTCTGTTTCCAATTCTTGTATAATCTCCATAGCCCGCAATTTTGGAGCGCCTGATAAAGTTCCCGCGGGGAAAACGCTTTTTAATACCTGAAAGCAATTTAAGGGGGTCTCACTTTTTACTTTACTTATTATATGCATAACTTTGCGGTATTTCCGAATTTTAAATTGCTCAAATTCATCAACTGTTCCAGGGAAAGAGACCTTAGCCAGATCATTTCTGGCAAGATCAAGAAGCATCAAATGTTCGGCAATTTCCTTTTCATCTTCTAAAAGTTCTTTTTCGAACATCGTGTCTTCTTCGAGCGTTTTCCCTCGAGGTCTCGTCCCCGCAATGGGTACTGTAGTGAGTATATTTTTATTCTTCGTTATAAGGGCTTCCGGGCTACTTCCAATAATTTTAAACCCGTCTAATTTAATGTTGTACATATAAGGTGAGGGATTTAAAGCACGCAATACTTCATAAATGGCAATAGGATCGATATTTGAATTATAGTACAATCTTCTGGAGATAACTGCCTGAATTATATCCCCTTCATATACATAATCTTTAGTTTTTTCAACCATTCGTTCAAAAGCGGACTGAGATGTGTTGGAACGGAAGTTAGATTCATCTATATCGTCAATATCCGTGGGGATATCATTATTGTTATTGTTTTTTTTATTTCTATTGAATAAAGATAATTGGTACCGAATATCCTTATCCTTTGAATAATCATCAATAGAATTGTCAATAAGGTAAAGAGCATTATGAGAATGAGAATATACTAATACTTTCGTGAAGAGTCCCATTAAAACATCTGGGAATTCGCTTTTAGATTCGAACCCCACGTAGGGGGCGACTACATCATACGAAACATATCCTAAATATCCTCCATAGAATATATTGCGAGGGAAAAGCTCGTTAAATGGTAGTTTTGAATAGGGGGTTATTTTTCCTAAGGTATTTAGAGCAGTCATTGTGTAATCAACATTATCTTGGAATGGCAAAGGGTTTGTTTCATTTTTTATTTCCATAGACTCCAAGGTTTCCTTAATCACTTCCCCGCGCTCCGTTGTAATATTATATATTTGGTATGTACTTCCATCTACTTTAAGTAAGTAATCCGGTCTAAGGGCTATAAAGCTAAACAAAGGTTCCTTGGTGAATTCCGATGCGGACTCCAATAAAACATGATTCCTATACTTATATTTATTTATGAGGTATTTATAAAATTCATAAACATTAGATCCGATTATTTGACCCAGATTCTCGATATGAATATCAAAATTCATTTTTTAGAACCCCTTTTATCTCTTTTACGTAGTTTTCAATTTTCAAATTCATTTGTTCAAAATTATCCAAGTTGGATTTGATTATATTTACAATTGCTGAGCCAATTATAATTCCGTTAGCTCCAGCGTTAATAATAGTCCTTACATGTTCGGGAGTAGATATTCCAAAGCCGACCAACACGGGGAGTTCTTTCTTTATTTTACTTTTGACTTTTTTAATGGTTTTTTTGGTGATATTTGCTACATGTTGTCTTGCCCCTGTTACACCCAGTATAGAGATGAGATATATGAATCCATGTGCCCTTTTTAGTATTTTCTCTAATCTTTCCTCGGTAGTCGTTGGTGCAATTAAAAAAATGAAGCAGATATCATACTTTTCACAAGCCTTTAAAGCTAAACCCGCCTCTTCAATGGGCAAATCCCCAATAACAACCCCATCAACCCCACATTCCTTGAGTTGTTTAAATGTCGCGTCTACTGAAGCCTTAATTGTATCCTTACCCTGTATTAAAATATTATAATAGGTAAGAATGACGATAGGTTTATCGGTAAAAGATCTTATTTCCTTGATGGAATCTAGAGCTAAATCCGTATTAATTCCCGCGTTAAATGCCCTCACATTTGCCTCTTGAATGGTTGGACCATCTGCAATTGGGTCTGAAAATGGAATTCCGATTTCTAAGATATCAGCATAAGGCTCTATTATTTCTATTAATTTCTTAAACTTGTTGATATCGGGATCTCCGGCAACTAAAAATGGCATAAAAACCTTTCCTTGGTTATTATTAAAGAGTTCTATAATTCGATTTCTATCCGTCATCTTATTTTGAACTCCATATGTTTTTTAACAATATTAAGATCCTTAGAGCCTGAACCGGAGAGATTGATAACTATTATATCGTCTGGATTGAATTCATGTTTAATTTTACTTAAATATGCTAAAGCATGTGAAGATTCAAGCGCAGGTATTATTCCCTCCAGCAATGATAACTTTTTGAAAGCTTCGAGCGTTTCTTCATCGTTAGCTTCCCCAACCCGTAATCGATTAATATCTTTGAGATAACAGTGTTCTGGGCCTACAGCAGGGTAATCCAACCCCGCCGAAACGCTATGAGTTTCAAGAATGTTTCCGTATTTATCCTGCAGTAAATAGGCTAATGCTCCATGTAATACACCTTTCCTTCCTAGTCCCAATGCAATAGAATGCTTTCCCGTGTCCTTTCCCTCACCCGCCGCTTCTACGCCGATTAAATCAACGTCTTGATCGATAAAATCATAAAAAGAACCGATAGCATTGCTTCCCCCTCCTACACAAGCAATAATTGCTTTCGGCATCCTTCGCTCAATATCCATTATTTGTTTTTTGATTTCCTTTCCGATTACGCGCTGAAATTCCCTCACGATTAACGGATAAGGATGTGGCCCTACAACACTGCCAATTAAATAGTGAGTATCTTCAAGATTGGTAATCCAGTAGCGCATACTTTCATTTATAGCATCTTTTAATGTTTTAGACCCCGAACTCACGGGAATTACTTCTGCCCCTAATAATTGCATCCTATAGACGTTATAGGATTGACGTTCGATGTCGATGTCTCCCATAAATACCTTGGTAGGCATACCGAAATATGCGCCCGCGATTGCCGTCGCAAATCCATGTTGTCCAGCGCCCGTTTCTGCTACGAGTTTGGTTTTCCCCATTCTTTTCGCAAGGAGCGCTTGACCAATTACGTTATTTATCTTATGTGCGCCTCCATGGTTTAAGTCTTCTCTTTTTAGATACACCTTACATCCAATATCTTCACTCAACCTTTTAGCATAATACAATGGGGTTGGTCTCCCGGAATAATCTTTAAGAATTTGGTGATATTCCTTAAGAAAAGTCTCATCAGCAAAATATTTGTTATATGCTAGTGTTAATTCATTAAGTGCAGGCATGAGGATCTCTGGTGCAAACATCCCCCCAAAGTCTCCAAACTTGCCCCTTTCATCTGGAAACTTTCCAATATAATCCATTCTTCTTCACTCACCTAACTTTTTTCTCAATTCTTTAATTTTTTCTAAAAATTTTATAATTTTTGAAGGGTCCTTAATACCTTGTTCAGATTCTAAGGAACTACTTACATCTATTCCATAAGTATTTAATTTTGTAGCAATATCTTCGACATTTTTTATACTTATACCGCCCGCAAGGATTATCTTAGCATTATCCGTCTTGTCCAATAGTTTTTTTACAAGACTTAAGTTTAAGGGATGTCCCTCTCCTTCACTATCATCAATAAGGAAAGCAAAAAATTCTTGCTGGTATTTATTAATTCTTGCGATTATTTCTTTGATATTATAAGGGTTTAACTTTAATGCCAAAATTACTTTAGCTTTTATATCTTGAGGTATCCGTTCTAACTCACTACCTTTAAAACTACTATGAATTTGATAGTAATTAACATTGATTTTTTCCACGAGTTCCATTAGTTCAGTGATATTTTGGGGTTTCGAGACAGCAACAGTAAAAATATTATTATTTATTTGTTGAATAAGATATTCTATCATTTTTTTATCTAAATTTCGAGGCGATTTAGGAACCTTATAAATGAAACCTACTGCATCTGCCCCACCTTCCTTACATATCTTAATGTCCTCGTAGTTTTTCAATCCACAGACTTTTACATACTTCATTGCATCATCCCCTTTAACTCCAAAATCTTTTCCTTTATGTTTTTAGATTGCATGATGGAGGATCCTATCAAGAATGCATCCGCACCAGCGGACTTTACTAACTTAATATCTTTATAAGTATTAATTCCGCTTTCACTTATAATTTGTATTTCATTTCCAAACTCTTCTCTAAGCTTCGGAATAATCTTTAAAGACTTCTGAAGATTTATTTCCAATGTTTTTAGATTCCGATTATTGACTCCAATTAATTTTGGATGAAGTCCAATTTC
>CAZDJH010000172.1:0-7953 GCA_964505645.1 uncultured archaeon
TAAAAAAAATTTTAAGAAAAATTTGAAGAATTTGATAATAATGGGGGGCGCTATTCAAAATCCTGGGAATGTAACTCGAACTGCTGAATTTAACATTTTTAGCGACCCAGAAGCGGCGAAAATAGTATTTGAATCAAACATACGTAATATTACCTTAGTACCTTTGGATGTTACCCATCAGGTAATCATAACTCCTGAAATGTTAAAAAAACTCAATAAAGAAGGAGACGAAAGAGCAGAAACTTTACCAGGTTTTATTTATAGGATAATTAATTATTACCATCATTTTTATATAAAGGAAGCGGGATTTGAGGGATGTCCATTGCATGATCCATTAGCCGTTGGAGAAGCTATTGATTCTTCTTTTATGGAGAAAAGACCGTTAGACGTTAAGGTAGTAACGAAAAGTGAAACTTATGACACCGGAGAAGATACTTCTTCCGACCCCTCTAAAGAATTAATTAGGGGACAAACTGTTGCAGAACTACGCAAGGGAAAAAACTTAAGAGCAACAAATCCGAACGTGAATGTATGTTTAGATATTGATAAAGAACGGTTCCTACAATACTTTATCGAAACTATTAATTCTTAAATGGTCAAGAAAAGATAGATTTCATTAAACTTGTTGGTTTATGTCTCGATTGGAAATATTAGTCCATTTTCCTTTAAGTTTATCAACTTTCTTCCAATCTCTTCTTTATCCCTTCCCTTATCAATAAAATACTCTATAACTTCTTCCAAATAAAAACCATTCATCTCATGAAAACCTGCTCTAATAAGTTCATGCAAGAAATCTCCATTTTTTTCATTTCCCGTTAAAGGATCATTTCGGCTCCGATCCGCCAACACATGACGTAATGAATAATCCACATAGATGTATTTGAATAAAATGTCTTTTTTATTGATTTGTTTTCGAGGTTCTCGGTAAATATTGATGTATGTCTCTAGAATAAAATTTTTATAAAAGTTTCTTAATATCCTTTTTAATTCATTCTTTTTTTTTCCATATTCAATATCCTTAGAAAAAAAGACGAAAAATGGTAAATAAATCTTTTCGGGATCGATTTCTTTATGCTCTCGAATGAATAAATGTTTCATTTCTTCAGAGGGGGTATATAGATATATATTATAACTTTTCGATTCCCTATTTAGAAAATCTAAACTAAGGGCAACAATATTTTCATGCAATATTTTATTATCAATAAAATATGAACACAATTTTTTCCAAAATTCTTTTTTTACAAAATCATTTAATATACTTAAAGGGGCAGAAACCGAATCCAAATCTATGTCGATCTTTAAATTTTTACTAAGTGGATAAGAACCCATTTCAGCATTAAAAAAGATAATACAATCCAATTTTGAATAATAATCAATAACCCTTGAGATAGTGGGGGGCTTCCTGTTTGGTAAAGTTGTTTTGCACTCCCAAGTAATAATCTTATTAGGATCCTCTAAATTTTCTAATTTAATTATGAGATTAAGTTTTAGTTCTTCCCTATACTTCAAATTATTTAATTTAACTAGTATCAATTTGGGCCATTCTAATTTAGTTTTCTCACGGCCTAAGGCCCCTCTCCATATAAAATTTTTAATTTTTTTATAATTTGTATAATAAGATGATTGAAAGTGATCGATATTATAGCGCCTTATATCTTCGTTAGCCAATAAAATTTCCTTAATTTCATAGTTTCCTCGCGACTCTCTGGAATGAAAGTTGATCAAAAACTGATAATAGTCCTCTCCAATTGAAATTGATTGGTACACAGATTCAAGTTCAATTGTAGGTTTAGCTAAGCGTTCAAATCCAAATGTTAAGGGGGGAATGGGGAAAATAATGATTAACATTTGAAGAAGCCAAATTTCTGTTTCTATTTTATTTTCATTTATGATTTTATTAAGTCTTTCAGCAGAATTAGTATTTAATTCTTTTAAAACAACAATCTGATTAATTAAGAATTCTTTTAACATACATATTTTCTTAATTTTATGCTTATTTTTTTTTACAAAGTTGAGCATTCTTTTTTTTGCTTCATAAATTAAACTAGATTTCCCAGATTCTAGTGAAAATAGAAGATATTTACTCAATAAGTAAGATTTAAAGAATAAGTAAAAGTTTAAGTTTTCTTCCTCATTTTCCAATCTATCTAAAGCTTTTTTTATATAATTCTCAAAATCATTTATGTAATTCTCTGCTGCAAATCCATTGCTTTCCCGTCTCGATTTTATATACCTTAATCTTGAAATGAAAGAGTTGAGTGAGAGTTGATATATCGAAATGAATACTGACTTATTAGCTTCGTTTACATCTTCAAAGAAAGCTTTAATATCTTCAAGATCATTTAAGTATCGATCCTTAAATCTATAGGAAATGATTCTTTCAATCTTTTTTTCATCCTTTTTTATGAATTCTTCTGGATTAATTTCTTTAATTTCAAAATAAGTATTATAAAACTGCTTTTGTTTTATAATTATTTTCCCTGCTTGATCCCCAACAAGTTCGGAGCTATCATCTATTGTTTGTTTACATAATTCACACTCTCGCAGGATTGTTTCTTTAGCTTTTAAAATCCTATTTTTAAGATCATGTAATTTAGTTAATTGCCCTTTACTAAACTCTTCTCGAATAGAAATTATAATTGAATACAATTCTGAATCAATGTTTATTACATGTATTAAAGTTTTACAATATCGGGCATATTTTTCTAGTCCACTTTGAATAAATAATAAGTTCGACATACTTAGCATGCTTCTCGCTTGGGTCAACATAAATCGACTATCTTTTATCTCTTTTGAAAGATCTATTGAATGATAATATCTCAAGAATCCCTTAAATAATAGCTTTCGAGATTTATAGATTAAATAGCGATTAACATTATTAATTCGTCTATATCTAGAGGCAGTCTCTGAAATATACTTAATTGAAGTATTTAATGCTCTAATTCGAGATTTGAGAGAATTATTCTCTTTATCCATAAATCGATAAAAATTTCTCCATCCCTCGTGGATATTATAATTTATTTTAGAGGTATCATTAAAAAATTTTAAAAATTGATTCTTTTCTTTAGAAGTATTATTCTTCTCATTATTCAATTGATTATTAATATCCATTGAAAGAGATTTAAACACCTTAGTTGCTTTATCTAAGAAATTTATCTTTGCTTGATAATTTCCTGTAAATTCAGCTCTTTTTCCATAAAGAATTCCCTCTATAAATCGCTTTTTTAGCGAACCTATATAATTATACTTTCCTAAGTCACAGATCTCTCTTGATATAAAGTATTCTTGAGTTTTTTTTGAACTGATTGGAGTAGATTGATGATAGGCTTCACCAAATTGAATAAGTAAACGTAAAAACTTTTTTAAATCATTTAAATAACTATTTGATTTCTCCACGATTTCTAATAGATTTGATAATATTTTTTTAAATAAATTGAAATTAGTAAATACCTTCAATAAAGAGGAAAAAATACTTTTCTCAATCAACTTTAAAAGATGTTTAATCTGATCCTCATCTAATTTACTCCAATCAAACTCAGAGAGAAAATAGCCTTGACTTAGATTTTTTTTTGAAAAAAAACAATTATAATAAAAAATTAGGTAATTCATTCTATCATTAATTCTATAAAAATCATTAAGACTTTTTATCATAAAATCAGATATATATTTCTCTATTTGCTGTTTATAGTGTTTTAAGGATTTATTTTTATCAAATAATTCTTGCCTATATTCTTTTTGTTTAGTTATATCTGAGGTACCATTAATCCTTTCGTAAATTAAATTTATTTCAAACTCCACTTTCGTCAATAGTGATTTAATATTAAAATAGAATCTCCACATTTTTACATTTTTGATTATTTCCCCTTGTGGATCAATTTTTTGTATTTTATTTAAAATTTGATTATGAACCCTTATGCCATCGCGACAAAGATTATCTATATCTCTTAAATTTTCTATATATCTAGTAGAAAACTCTATGGGCAACTCAAAATCTCTTTTATCGATCTTTTTTAATAGAAATTTTGACCAAATATTTAAGATTATACATTGGTTATAATTGATCAAAGTATTGAGTTTGATATCATTGAAGTATTTATAGGTTTCATCAATTTTGTCATTAACATCCTTATACTTGTATTTTTCAATATCAGAATATGGACTTAACTGGATTTCTCTACTATATTTAATTAATTCAGTTAAACTTCTGAAAGCTTTTACTATTTTTTTAAATCTCACTAAATCATGGTAAATTTTCTCATTCTTATCTAATTTCCAAATTAAGTCGTCAATCTTGCTTCTTGAGATAAAGAAAGAGTTTTTAGCAATATTAAAGCTTTCAGCCGCACCTTTAAAATAGGACGCTCCGATTCCTTTTAAAATATATGCATACCCTTTCAAAAAATTCTTTAAACTTTTGTATAAATATTTTTCCTCACTGCTTTTTGCTGAATTTTCAAACTTTTTGCTATTCACCAAATTATTAATCCTTTTAAAACCTTTAATATATCCCATCACTGTCATCGAACTTTTTCCTTCAAAATAGTATCGATAAGTCAGTAAATTACACCTTCGGACATAAACAATACTAGAAATAAAACATTTTCCAAACCTATTAAGTCCATAAGATTCTAAATAGTCTGTATTGGCATAGGATTGTAAGCAATTAATTGTCTCTTGGAGATTATCCCCATCAACTTGGAAAATGTCAATAATTGGTCTGAAATATGTGGTGATCTTATCATCATTATTAATATCCTTTGTTTCTTTTTGCATTTGAGTCATATTTCATAGAAGAATAGATTAATGATATAATATATTAACTAATAATTAAAAAATCTAAATAAATATACTTTATGATTTATGATTTATGATTTATGATTTATGATTTATGAAATGTATAAACCCTCCTTTTTCATAAGAAAACACTATTTAGAACGAAAAAAGATGAATCATATTGTATATGAGTTAAGAAAAGAGGGCGAATTAAAGGAAATAATCAAGGAGTATTTATGATTGTGAACTTCCGGAGATTTTTAAAGAGATCATGCTTAATCCGGACGAGAAGGAGATTCTCAAGAAGAACATAGGTAATTCAATCAGTTTTGCCTTAAATTACAGTGGCCAAACCCACGACTTTTAAGAATCCTTAAGAGAATGGCAAAAAAGGGGTATGAAAACGCATCCGAGGCACTAACTTACCTTGAAAAACCCAAGTATTAATATTTAAGGGCATCTACAGCTTCTTTAGCACTATTTATATATTAAAATTAAAGATTATTGAAATATACATTATTCAGCATTTAGCTTAATTTTTTAATAATTCCGAAGAACTTAGTATACTTATTTCCAATAACTTCCATACAGATACCTTAAAAAGCTTAGTCACGTTTACATCCATGAAGGAGGAGGTCTTAACGTAGCGGAAGATGTTATATTCTTCCAAGACCTTCTTTATACAGTCGTTTGAAACGAGAATCCGCAGTTCTAAGTCCCATTTGGTTCCCGCCAGTACAATCGGTAACTCTTTATTATGGTGCCGAAATATCCCAACCCATTCTCCAACCGAATCAGGGTTTTTGGGCGGGTTAAATCGAAGGCAATAATTCCCAGACCCGCCTTATGGTTATATATCTTTTGGGGTTCTCTAAACCCTTTATATCCCCCGTACTCGGTCGTAGAGACGATATATTTTTTTTTGGCAATCTCAACAATTATGTTGGCGAAGCGGAATGCCCTGGTCGGTTCGTGGGTTTTTACAAATAGCGTGGTATGTTAGCGTTCTATTAGGGACGTTTTGCCGATGCCTTCGTCCCCCCCGAGTATTATTTTAAAGCTCATTGCTTACCCCCTGTTAGTTCAATATTAGATGTGGTTTTTGTTTATATATATTATATTTTATTTTGCTTAAATATTTAGACCTTACTAATTTAAATAATTAAATTCTGATTTCCAAATTAATAATTCAAGAATATCCATGGCTCAAAAAGGAAAGATATGGAAAGATATGAAAAAATAATTATTGAATAATTAGGGCGAATTATTGAGCGCACTTTTCTTCCATAAATCTAAAAATTCCCTTTTCATTAATTTATATAACTCAGAATCCCTTCTACATCTCCACAGAGGGCTAAACCCAGGTCTTTCGGAATAAAAATGAGGTAAATAGAGGGAAAAATCATCGTTAATTGCGAGAGTCGTCGTTAAATACCCCTTTCTGATTTGTCGAGCTTTAATATTTTCGCTTTCGTGGGCGATATCGCTATAATAATTATAATTATTAATAATTGCGTTTTTTAACTCTTCCAGAGAGGTTTCCGGAATATCTGGGTTAATCTTTTCCCTAAGAATGGGATTTTCTTCATGCAATATTAGAATTCTGATATCCACCCCTTGGGCGGCTTTTTCAAGCAACATATTGCTAAAGCCAGAAATCCTCTTCCAAGCTCCTAAATTTCTCCCCATGATATAAAACTTTTTTTGTGTGTCTTTCAAAAAGCGGATCCAATCTTCGTTATTATACATTCGGGCTTTTTCATATAATTTACAGTCTTTTTTTCCCTTTTCAATCATTTTTTTAGCCAAATTATCCCTTACATAATCCTTAAATCGCTCGTTTACAAAATCGGGTTTATAATTTCCGCTCTCAAAAGCACTTATTAATTTCTTAATTTTCTTAATATAAGACCTCTTAAGAAATGCTTCAATAGACAAATCATACTCGACACATCGGATATTATGGATATCAAAAGGGGGTTTGGTCCCCTTAGGAATTAGAATAACTAAGGGTTTATTTGCACACTGGGCTATGGCAATTTCATAGAAAACATTAGGATTTGGCTCTTTTGTGATAATTGCAACACATAAATCATGATCGAAAATTGCATCAAACATTTGATCAGTAATACGACCAGGGTAATGGATCTCATCTGCCCGAATGGCCTTAATTCTTAGATCATCGAGCGCGGGTTTTACAACAAAGTTTAATATCTCGTCTGCTTGCCTTCGTTTTGGGGAGTCATAATCTCCAATTGGACTGATGATAAATGCTTTTTTATTATAATCGATGTTGGGTTTACGAATGATTTTGTTTAAATTCATGTCAATCTCTTTCTCACAAAATGGGCAATCAAATCTAAAATTATCTTCTGGTTCTTCAGACATTTTTTTAGTTTTATTATTTTATTGAATCAATTAATAATTAATGACACATATAATTTGTAAAAAGAAAAAATCTCTTCTATTAAATATGTTTGGAATTCTTTTTTGAAATAAATATAAATATAAATATAATTATAATATTAATTCCAATAACAAGTTGAATTTCCTTAGTTTGAAACAGAGATCTTAAAATTCACTTAACCTTAAATTTTTTAATTAAGAAGTAGTTTATCTGAATGATAGGTTTCTAGTCCTTCTATTAAAATGAAAACTAAAAATATTTTGCCAAAGTTCTTGCGAGGGGCGCCGAGGAAGGGGAAAAGATTTTTACATCCATAGAAGGTGAAGAAAGGACCAAAAATCGAGCTAAATCAGGAGATTTTATTGTAAAAAATCCTTCTTGGGAGGAATACATAGTTTCCGGAGAGAATTTTAAGGTATCGTTTGATTGGAGAGGCAGAGGATATTAAAGACTATAAAAGATATCAAGCCGTTGGAACAGTTTTGGGTTTTTCAGTATTATGGGCCTGACTTAAAAATTGAAGCTCCGTGGGGAGAGGAACAAATCGTGAAGAACGGCGATATGATCGTGTCCACGGGTAAGGATAGTTACGATGATATTTACAGCATTCAGATCGATATTTTTAAAAATACATATAGACAAAGTCTATAAATCTCTCTTAAAAAATTATTAAGAGAAAAAACCTAAATAGTAAATAATAAATAATAAATAATAAATAATAACTTAACTTCCAAAGCAAGAAAAATAAATATTGAACCTTAATTAACTTTTTT
>CAZDJH010000173.1:0-7935 GCA_964505645.1 uncultured archaeon
AATGCTTATGATAATTACTAACTTCTCTTCTCCTATTTTTTTAAGGTCTGCTCGCATCGTTATTACTCAACCCGATAACTATTGTTAGGTTTAATGGTTTTAAAACCTTTCTATTGCACCCATAATTGTAGTATATTTAAAAAGAAATAATAAATTTACCTTCCATTTAAAACTCTAATCGAGTACAAATTACGTAATAAAATAATTTGTGTAATTAGAATGTTATTATAGGGTGAACTTAGGCTTAGTTTACAATTCGCGGGATAAAATACATTAATGGTGATTAGAGGTGGATTAGGGCTATAATCTTTCTTGGATTTTGGCGATCTTCTTTTCTAACTTATCTATATGCTTTTTAATCCGTTCTGGGCTGACTTGTACGGTTTTCAAACTCTCCTCAAGGATTTGGATGGCTTTTTTATAATAATTAATAGACATAATATGGTTTTTTTCCTTCTCAGCTTTTTTTCCTGCCTCTTCATAGTACTCTAATTCCATATCAACTATTTTTTTCTTAAGTTCTAAAATCTTGAAAGATAATTTGCCCTCGGCTTCGCGAAAATCAAACTTTTTTGCAATAAACTGGGCCTTTTCATAGGCAGTTAGAGCGTCTTGATAGATTAATGCCTCCTCCGCATTCTCCCCCTTTTCACTGTAATCCTCCATGAGCCACTTTGCTTTAGTTTTCTTCATCCGCTTGACTTTTTCTGTCAACTTATTGGTTTCCGTGAGGTTAGATAAACGCGTAATGAGGGTTTTCTTTTCATTTGAGCCCTTTTTCTTCTCTTGCTTAAAGGATTGCAATCTGCTTTTCGCATCCTCTAATTTAGTCGGGATGATAACATTCATATCGATTAATCGGAATATTTCGTATAATACCATTTTTAGGTCAATATTGACGATATTCTTGACTTTATGAATGATGTTATTTACAAAAACAAAGGGTTTCTCGACTAGCAACTCTTTAGCGATTTTTAAAATCGCTTTTTGCACATAATTTTGATTGATCTTCTCTGTAATATGTGGTGGTATGGTGTGAGTGAGATTTTGGGGGAATACAAGGAATATATTATACTGTTGGATCAAGAAATCCTCTGCGCCTTTGAAAATACGTTGCCCCGTCTTATGGAATTCCTCAAGATCGCTTTGATATTTGAACTCGAATTGGTCGATGAAATCAGAGAGCTGCGCCTTTAAGCTCTTGGAGGCGCTTCTTTCCAATACCAGGCATACTCGTACGGAATCTCCATTTTTCAATATGATATTAAAATCCTTATAATCAAATTCATAAAAATGCTCCTCGAAGGTAGATATCTGATTTGCAGAAGTATCATTTTCTATTTCACGCTCTGAGAAGGAAATGTTCGCCTGGATAAAACCAGTTAAAAGGTCCACATCCAAACCCGCACCAGTGATTGGATAGTCGATAAGGGATGTACCCGTGTGTTTGGACATAATAATTATGTGCTTTATGTTCAGCACATTCATAAACTTCTGCCAGATGAGATTTTGATACATCTTCAGCCGTTTCTCCTCGGAATCGAGCATTTGGATTTGGATATTAGAGTGAATTTCAAATCCTAATTCTCTTAATTTCTCCTTTATGCACGATTCGCATTGAGGGTAGCGCGGGCAATCGTCCTTTTCAAGCCCACAATCAAACCCAATACGACTGACCTCAAAATATACCATACATCTAACTCCTATATAAATATTAAGATAAGATTTTATTTATCTTTTGTTAAGTAGGGGTTTTTTAAATATCGATTAATAGCATACTTTTTGTATGTGAAATTTTATATATCTATTCCTTTCCCTCATAATATTGTATTTTGAGCGGAATTTGACTATGTCTCCGAGCCCTTCGCTCTTTTCGGATTATAGGCGCCCCAGACAGTGTTAATGTTGGGACGGCTTACAAGTCTTCCTCAAATAATAGTCCATGCGATTCTGTTTGGTTTTGTATATCTTTTTCCGTTTTTTCATCGAGATAGTATTAATAGGTGAGTGTCTCCAATATATTATCCCTGAAGCTATATTTCTTTTCTTTTATGTTGTTGAATATTGACCTATATAAGAAATAAACGCATTGCGGATTATGGATAATTTAATAAATCGATATTGAGTTCTCGTTTGCTTTCTGAGGAAGGCTTATAAGATAAAAAAAGAAGAATTAAAAATAAAAAATTTCCTACATTATCCCATTAATCCATTGCGTATTTCTCTGTCCATTTTTCTGCCTTCTTACGGAAAGACTTTTCCGACTTGAAGTACTGCTCACCCGCCTCGTGGTTAAGTGGATCACCGGGGTTAAAGAACGGAGGCTCCATATGCATCATGCCTTTTAAAGCCCCGATTATATTTGTGAGTGTTTTTGCCGGAGTCCATCCGCTCGCGCCCGTTGCAGGATCTACCTTTCCTACTTTGTCAGGGTTAATCAAATCCAAACAAATGTTTAATTTCCCTGGCGGAATAGATGAGTCGATATTCGGATGCCACATAAGCGTGACTGCATAAACGTAGGGCGGCGCAAAGGGGTAATTCTCGGGAAATTTTACCTCGAACACGAATTTCCCATCCTCATAGGGGATACCCTCTTTCCCAATTATGGTTAATCGCAAATGATCGATGCTCTTACCCCATGGCTCTAGTCTCACGTACTCATCGTCCTTATAGGCTTCAATTCCCTCTGCATAATCTTTTTCAACTCTCATAAAAGAATCACGGTTGTTTTTTTCCTATACGTTATTAATTATTAAATAGATTTATAAAAATTAATGTTTTTGAAAAACAAAGATTTATGTGTGATATCAAAATTGGTTTTAAAATTGTATGTAATAATGAATCATCCAATATAAGGATCAATTTTTGATTATGTATCCCTCACAAGGTTAAAGATGATTTGTTATTTTTTATCATAAATGAATATCCAATGTAAATATAGATGAGAGGTTTGCATAACCATATTTTGGAGAAAAAGGTAAGAAAATTAAGGAGTTCATAGATAGATAGATATTCAAATGGAGAAAAATAAAAAAAATAAAAATTTTGGCAAAATCGAAAAAAATATATTTTTGAAATAATTTAAGAATATACTGTATCATCCTATACTTCTTAACTAAAGGAGCATATAAGTACAGAGATGATATAGCAAAGCACCGGTCCCCTCTTAACTCAGTTGGTAGAGAGTCTTAGTAGCCATAAGCAATTGGTTGCGACCTATAATGCTCGGCTGTAGATTTGAAAATCGCGTATGAAGGCGTTTGCCTATGAACATACGTCAGCCGAAACCGAGATGTTCGCCGGTTCAATCCCGGCAGAGGGGACCAACTCTTATCCTAAAATGAGTAATTTTAGGATTATATTTTACTCAATCAAAGCGAACATTATATTCCAGCAAGCCAAATATCGTGATATTCACAGAAGTTTGCTAATGGTTTGAGAGAAGAACCTTGTAATGGGTTCCCCGCTAAATTTACGTATTTTAAATTCTTTATCTTACTAAAAATAGACCTAATATGTGTAGGAGAATCAGATATTTTGTTATACTGCAAATGCAATCTCTTAAGGCCCCACAAGGACTCGACTCCCTTCAATTCTTTAATTTCATTTCTATAAATAGACAACTCTTCCATTTTAAGTAAATTCCCTATTTTTTCAATTTTAGAAATGTTATTTCCACTCAAATTAAGAGATCTTAAATTAGTATTTTTTTCGAGATTTTCAATTTTACTTATTTTATTAAACTGAAGATTTAATTTTTGTAGTTCGGTCAATTCCTCAAGATTTTCAATCTTTTCTATAGTATTTCTATTTAGAAACAATCCCTTAAGGGTGTTGCCAAGAAAATCTATCTTCGGAATTCTTATCAAGCCGCAAGACCCTAGATTGAGCATTTCCAAGCCACCTAGCTCTTTAAGGGCGCGAAAATCCTTTATAGGAACAAAATTGGAATCGGCATGAATACTCGTTAAAGCCTCAAAAACTTCGATTCCATTAAATGATTCGAGATTATTATGATTTAAATGATTCGAGCTTATTATGATTTAAATGATTCGAGGTATTTTAGAAACATCCCCGTGGATATCCAAATCCTTGTTAAGATCCACAATTCCTAACCACCCCAAATCCACGAGGGTAGTCGGTGAGATGTCGGCTACGCGTCCCGTCGCCTCGGAGATGTCTTCCCAGCCCCGATGCGGGCTACGTGCTTGAGGAATTCTCCCCTTTATGGAGAATCTAAATTGGAGGGTCTATTGTGAAGGTATCGGAATATCTTGCTGCGATGTTATGTTCAATCTCATGTAATAAAAAGTATCGGCATTCATTTTTAAAGGTGCAGTCCTCGCATGAATGAAGGCAGTGAGGGAGATGTTCTCGAAGAGAGGTAATAATTCCACGCCCATCCTTTTTTCTTGTTTGTAGGGTCTTGAGGTCAATCGAATACGCAAATGCCTGCTTGAAATACAGTTTTTCAATATCATTTCTTCCGAGTGCGTTAGCCAACAAACCAAAATAGTTCCATACATTTATGAAATTGCTTTTTCTATAGTTTAACTTGAAAAATTTGACTAATAAATTATTTAAGCATGCATAAACTAAAAACTCCGGGGTTGAAAGTATATCTAAGTCTTGCTTTGAAATCGAATTTAGATCTGTAAGCAATTTTACCTTAAAACGTTCAATTTTTTGGGTTGTATAGTGGACAAGTTCGGAGTGCCCAAAGGAGAGGTCTGGTATAAAGACTTTCATCGTGGGAAAACCTAACCACCCAAAATCTCTGATGTAGATATTCCAATTATGCTCTTTGCATAATTCTATTAGATGGGGGATCTCACGGGTGCATGCCCTTTCAGAATAATCCCATATTTTAAGTAAACCGTAGTTATCTTGTAAAAATGTTAATCGCTTGGTTGGAAAGAAATAGTGGTGCGGAAACCGAAGAGAAATGAATGTATGATAGGGAAGATATTCTTCGATGTATGGGAAAGTCTTATATAGGGAGCGGGCAATGGAAAAATGGCTGTTTATTCGGAAGAGATGCTTCTTTATAAGATTATTCACGCTTTTATAATCCGCGTCGGTTTTAAGGAGCGAAAACCCCAATACTTGGCAGAACTCGGTAAGACAGCGTTCGATTGCTATATACATGGAGGTGGCGCTTCCTACCTTTAGCTCATATTCTTCGAATTCTTCATAGATAAAGATGGTCCCCACCACAGGAAGGTTCTTTTGCAAGCTGAAATCCTTGATGATCACCTTAATCCCGAGTGTTTCAATCTCCGAAATGAGCTCGAGAATGCGGGGATGGAGAGCCCTACGAGGGATGGTAGGACATGGGATCTTATTTAAGACCACATTGATTGCAGCATATCGCTCGAATTGCTCACATATACCTTGTATGAATGCTTCTTCATAACAGTTCCCCGCCGCTGAACCGTTTGCATTCCCAATAAACCTTTCTTGTAGGAACGCAGTTTTTTTATTGGTAATGTCAAAAAACTCGAGATATTTTTTGGATTTCACTCGCATTTCAGGAAAGTAGAAGTTGTTTTGTCGTATCTTTTGAGCGATTTGGTTATTGAGATCTAGCATTTCGTCAGAAACCTCTTTAACATAGTAGGGTTTTAGGCGTTCTCGATAAGGATTCTGAGAGAAAAGATACCCCATCTGCAACCGCTCCATTAGTTCTCCATGGCCAGATGCTTCTGCCAAATCTTTTGATGCCCCTTTGCCGCCAACTGTTAATAAAGGGCAGTTATACCTTTTTATAATATTCAGAGAAGACCAGACGTTCTTCAAGGGGCTTTTAATGGTGAGTTGAGACATATCCATATCAGGCACTTGATCAAAAAGGGATTTAAGAATGCCCTTTATTCGCTTACAAGTTTCCGCGGGATCTTCACACTTATCCTTAATTACTTTTCTCCCTCCATTAATGGAGCGAAAATAATTATGAAATGCCGTTTCTGTCAAATCAAGAATCAACTATGTGATATATTGTTTTTTAGTCTATCTTTTAACTCTAATTATAAAAAACCAATGCATTTTATTGGAAATTGTCCACAAAATTATTATTTCAAGAATTACTATTAATAAATGAATAGAAGAGAACTCAACGAACAGAGCATATCAAGGAGGAAAAAGGTTTATGAGGAATAAGGAAAAGATGGACGACCACGAGTTAGACAAGATTCGAAGGAAAAAGATGCAAGAACTGCTAAATAAGAAAAAGCGACAAGAGCAGACCCAGAATTATCACGTATCCCTCGAAGATAAGGTCGATTTTGTCTTGAAGACGGTACTTCAACAAGACGCCTATCAACATTTGACCAGATTGAAAGAAAACGAACCCAAAGTGTACCAATACATTCGAAGTGAATTAGTGGGGCAAGATGTCGTTCAGAGTATCGATTTACTTATCATGCTAATTCAAAGGCAGGGCGGAGTCTCCAGAAAAATACCACGAGATGTAATTATATACTTGGAACGGAAGGCAAAGGGAATAAAAAGCAAGATCCAAGTTAAGCGGGGCGATGAAATGATGGATTTAGGGAGTTACATTAAGAAAGACTAACCTTTTTATATGTTGTTCGGACATTTATTAGGATTGCAATAAAAAACTTCTTATATAAAGCATTCTAATTCTTATTTTTAAGATATTTATATATAAAATTATATATGTTTGATGTAGATGAGTTGATTCGGATGAAAGATTTTATTTCTACGCAGGATTGGGAAAAAAGCGAGTTGGATGAGCTGTTAGAGTTGGCAGAAGATATGAAAAATCATCGAGATAAATATAGAAATACGGTTGATGGCAAAAGTCTGTTAATGCTTTTTTATAATCCCTCCACACGTACAAGAAACTCTACGCAAGTTGCGGCTTACCAATTGGGCATCAATCCTACGTTTAATAGTATAAATAACTCGTGGATTGGATATAAATCTGAATCGGTGAAGGATACTTCAGTCGTTTTATCAAGATATTACGACGCGATTGGTATTCGAATCTTTCCAAATGCGGTAAACTGGGAGTATAAACGGGCCCACCAAATTCTCAAGGAGTTCGCCATGTGGTCGGATGTACCAATAATAAACTTCGAAGATGACCAGTATCATCCCCTCCAGGCACTTACGGACATTTTTACCATTCGCGAAAAAAAGCAAAAAACCGAACGCAAGAAAATCGTAATCAGCTGGGCATATCATCCGAAACCTTTGCCCTTTAGCGTCCCAAATTCGATCCTTCTTATGACTACCAGGTACGGAATGGACGTTACATTAGCACATCCAAAAGATTATGAGTTGGATGATGAAATCTTGAATATTGCCAAAGAAAATGTAAAACATTCGGGCGGGGCCTTTAGGATTTCTAATGATATCGAAGACGCATATTCAGATACAGACGTGGTATATATAAAGAGCTGGGGTGCCAAAAAGTTCTATGGTGATGCAAGGCGGGAAAAGAAGTTGCGATTGCCCTACAGGGACAGCTGGAGAATTAAATCCGAATATTTAAGTTATACTAAAAGTGATTCTATCTTTATGCATTGCCTACCAATTAGAAGAAATGTAGTTGCGGACGATGATGCCGTGGATGGACCCCATTCGGTGGTCTATGACCAAGCGGAAAACCGACTATACACCGTAAAAGCGTTACTTTATGCCTTATTAAGACGAGAATATACTTAAAAAATAAATAATCCCGCTCTTTTATTGCTCGCGGCCGGAAATAATCGCTTTAATAACCCATTCTTCGCTATTATTAACTTTTTCGGAGTCAATACTGAAAAATTGGAAGGAAAATGGGCGTTGGAAGATTTGTTCCACGAGAAATCCGAATGAACTAATCGCAAAAATGAAAATTCGCTTTAACACCGCGACAAGTTTTATATCTAAATTAAGTTCGTCAATGTGTTGAGAAGGTTCTTT